>WRKF01000176.1 GCA_009778165.1 Defluviitaleaceae bacterium | reverse complement strand
CAATTACCAACCAAAAGGAAATCTCCATCAACTACTACCGAAAAGACCGCAGTCTGTCAGAAAAACGGATACAGCCTATTTCGCTGATGTTTTCGGAATATTACTTTTACTTGATCGCATACTATCCCGACCAATACGACGAGCCGCGATATTTTCGGCTGGACAGGATAACAGGCATAGTGGAACACCGCAAGCGGTTTGATGTGAAACTGGTTCCGCACTTCGACGAAGGAGAGCTTCGCAAACGCAGCCAGTTCATGTTTTACGGCAAGTTGCGGCAGATACGGTTCTGGTACACCGGGCCTTCGGTGCAGGCGATATTGGACAAGCTGCCCACTGCCAAGATTATTGAGCGCAAGCGGGAAAAATATCTGCTGGAAGCAGAGGTCTATGGAGATGGGATAAAAATGTTCCTGCTTAGCCAGGGGACTTGGGTGAAAGTAATTAGCCCTGCGGATTTTGTACAAGAGGTAAAGGAAGAAGTGGAAAAAATGAGGGGAATGTATGAGTAATGAGTATAACCGTCTAGTTGATTGTTTCACTCAATTGTGCGATATAAAAATGAGCGGGTTTGCAACATCGCTTGATTTTTGCGATCACCCGCTATTAAAAAGAAGGCTGAAAACCCGGCTGGTTTATTTTGCATCTCTTGAATATTTAACAAAATCATGTGCGGTTGATAAGGAATATACAGAAGCCAGATTGTCGCAATACCGCGCTTTGCTGATTGGGGACAATGCACCATTACCACTGACTCCTGATGCTTTTGGTGCCGCTATAAAAACAATAACTGGTGATTTTTTGAAACCTTGGAAGCGCGGGTACTGTTCAATGCTTTTGTGCGATACCGCCCTTATCCTGATGGATATAGCCCCGACAAGCAAGGCATTTGATATAGTGGCGGAATATCTAAACGAACGAAAACAAAAAAGACTTAACAAACTGTGTGTGCTTCTTTTTAGTAATGCGGAGATTCCACCATTATTTGCAGATGCAGAGCGATTTATTACACAATTTCGCATTAACCATAATTTTACATCACAATCGGTTATGCGCGTAATGGTTACAGCTAATATGAGTGCAGGCAAGTCAACGCTTATAAATGCTTTGATAGGTAAACCCATAATGAGAACATCGCAGGAGGCTTGTACAGCTAACCTTTGTTATATCTACAATAAGCCATTTGAAGATAACCGGCTTCATTTGATTGCATCGCAGCTCAACCTAGATGTAACACACAATGATTTATTAGGTGTTGGGCGGGAAACTGTTTCAAGTGTTGCTTCCTTCTTTAGGGCAACGGGGCACCCACAAAAAAGAATCTGCTTAATAGATACGCCCGGGGTAAACTCCGCGTTAAACAGCAATCACGGTAAAGTGGCTCGCAAGGCAATCGCCGAAGAAAAATATGATAAATTGATTTATGTAATAAACGCGACTTTGCTTGGCACAGATGATGAGATTAAATATTTGAAATACATTTTTGAAAATGTGCCGAATGAAAAAGTTATATTTGTTCTCAATAAACTGGATTGCTTCAAAAGCATAGATGATTCAATCTCTGCAAGTATCAACGGCGTAAAAGCCGATTTAGAAAATATCGGTTTCAAAAACCCGATAATTTGCCCAATGTCTGCCTATTTTTCATTGTTGTTAAAAATGAAGCAAGGCAATGAAAATTTGAGCGAGGACGAGCAAGATGTACTTGACTTATACATTAAAAAATTCAATAAGCCAGAATATGACTTGTCGATATATTATCATGAGACACTTGCAGATAAAAAACCAAACCATGATGAGTTGGTTAAAATGAGTTTCATATCCGGGCTATTTGGTCTTGAAAACATTCTGTATGGAGGTATAAGCGCATGAAAAAGGTATCAATAAAGTACAACCCCTATAAACTCGAAACGGAAATTATAGTGGATGGAAAAAAACTTAAACAAAACAGTTCGATTGGCGAAAAGAGTGCTGTTGGTTCCCGCTTACAAGGATGGGTTGAAGAACTTCCGCGTATGCTCGTTGATGAATACAACGATACCGCTTTCGAGATAGAGTTTCATGGAACGCTTCTCGATTACGAGGATATAATAAGTGTTTTTACAGAGGCTAATGGGCGGGGAGAAATCAATGCTGAAATTAAAGAACGTATACGAGCAAAAGAAACCTCAGATAAAGAGGCTCTCATTGCTGGTGTTTTTGATGAAATTCTAAAAGGTCCTTTTGAGGAACTTCGCCACGAGCAAATAATAAGTGCGTTCCAACACGCTAAGAGCAGTGATTTTGAAGTGTGCGTGGTCGCAACAATGAGTGCCGGAAAATCTACACTTATTAACGCAATGATAGGTTCAAAACTGATGCCTTCAAAAATGGAGGCTTGCACAGCTATTATTACGCGCATAAAAGATATATCAAGCGACAATATACCTTTTCAAGCTGAGGCTTATGACAAGGAAAATCATTTGATGGAAGCGCATGCTGTTTTATCTCTACCGATTATGGAGCGTCTTAACGCTGACGACAACGTATATGTCATTAAGATATCGGGGAATATTCCTTTTGTATCTTCAGATGATGTTTCACTTGTTTTAATTGATACACCCGGTCCGAATAACTCGCGTGACCTGCGTCATAGGAAGGTACAGAGTGAACTTCTCGGAAAATCGTCCAAAGCGCTTGTCCTCTACATAATGACAGGTGAATTTGGTACTGATGACGACAATGCTCTCTTGAAGGATGTTGCCGAAAGCATGGCGGTTAGTGGCAAGCAATCAAAAGACCGTTTTATTTTTGTAGTTAATAAACTTGATGACCGCAAGAAAGAAGATGGCGATACCAATCAAACTTTGGAACGTGTACGCTCGTATCTTAAAACACACGGGGTAGACAATCCTAACTTATTTCCGGCGGCGGCTTTGCCCGCGCTTAATCTTCGCATGATTATGAGCGGTGCCGATGTTGATGATGATACTATTGACGAAACCGAAGTAAAGGTAAAAAAGTTAAATCGTCCCGCTAATGGACTATATTTTGAAGAATACGCCCCGCTCCCCGCAAGCATTCGCGGCGAAATAAAAGGGCAGCTTGATGAAGTGCGTTCTTCATATGAAGGGCGGGATAACGAAAACCAACATGAGGCGTTGATTCACACGGGTATAGTTTCTATTGAAGCGGCAATCCGTCAGTATGTGCAAAAATACGCAAAAACAGCAAAAATTAAAAATATCGTAGATACGTTTACGAATAAACTTGAGGAACTTGGTAATTTTGAGAAACTAAAACGCGAACTTGCTGAAAACCGCGAAAAAAGTGAAGAGTTTGTAAAGAAAATTGCCGACATCCGTAAAAAAATGGATAGTGCGGAAGAAGCGAAAAAATTCAAGAATGCTGTTGATGATGCCGTTGTTAAGGTCAACGATGATTCTAAGGAAGTCGTTGAAGGTATCATTCAAAAATTTCAAAGCCGCATAACAAAGCGCATTGACAAATTGCGCGGACGACAACTGGATTTACATGATGCTGAGGACGAAGTTGAACGTCTTGGAAAGTTTGCAAAGAAACTTGAGCCGGATTTTGAAGTGGAGTTAGACGAACTCATAAGAAATAATTTGATAAATACAAGCGATGTGTTGCTTGAAGGTTATCGTAAAAAACTTGCTTCATTGGCAGAAGAAGTTGACTCTGAAAACCTTGTTGGTATAAAAATTGACCCACTAAAATTGATGGGTGGCAGTATTTCATATGGCGGTTTTTCTACCAAAAAGTTGGTAAAGGAAAAAGAAGTCAAAGACGGTGAGGAGTGGGTTGCGAACACCGATAAAAAATGGTACAAACCGTGGACGTGGTCACAAGAAAAAGGCTACTACCGTGCAACGTATAAAACAGTAAAATATATTTACGGGGATGCGTTGGCGCAAGAGTTTTTCCGCCCCGTACAGCAAATCCTGTACGATAACGGAGAAGCCGCCGGCAAATACGCGATACAACAATCGAAACGAATCGCGGACCGCTTTAACCTTGAGTTTAAGCACCTTGATAATGTGCTTAAAGAAAAACTCGATGTGCTTGAAAGCTACGCTACCGATAAAGAAAAAGCCGATGAGCGTATCAAAGAATTAGAACCCAAATTGAAATGGCTTGAAGAAATAAAGTCAAAAGTTGAATCAATACTTGAAATCTAAGGAGGTTATCATTATGGCAATTACAGATACTTTTAGAAGCGCAGTCTCAGCAGGCGATGTAAGAGGCATTCGCATTATGATGAAAGACAGTATGCTTGTTGACCCTACGTTTAGTGAGTTCAATCAAATGGACAACACCGCAAGAGGCGTAGCTGGTTTATATGAAGCGCATGATGGGCGCGAAATCAACAATGACAGTTCCACGTGGGATGATGACTACATGAACAAGCTGATGGTTCAAGTAGTAGGGAACTTTTCTCGCGAAAGAGTAGACCATCTGAAAAAAGTGGTTATGAAGTTGCGCCCTGTTACGACACGACCACAGCAATCAACTGTGACGAGCAGACCTGTGCAAAGACAAACTACGCCCCAATCAGGAAAAAGCTATCAAGAGCAAAAATGGCAAGATGAGCAAAGCGGCAGAATTATATCATACCGTAGCACTAAAATTGCGGCGGGCGCTGTTGCGGGCGGAGTTGTCGGCGGCACGATAGCCGTAGCCGCGAATTTGCCGGTTATTGCCGGAGCGGCGGCGGGTGCAGTAGTTGTAGGCACGGTAGTTACGGTAGCGACAAAGGAGGAGTGATGGTATGAATGACAACCTTGCCACATCGTCTAATAAAAACGAATTGAAAATGTCTTCCTCCGATTCGGTTGCCATGCCTAAAAGCAATATGCCGGGTTATAACGAATTGCAGCGGCAGCTTGAGGAAGCGAGCTTGCTTGTCGATGACATTGTTTTAAAAAACTATCTAACAAAGTTGACTGAATTGGAAGTCGTTTCCTTAGATGATAGTTTGAAAGATATTGATGACATTCGCCTTTTCAAGATAAACGAAATGGTTTATCAGAAAGACGAATATTCCACATATAAATTTGCGTCCGTGTTTAATTCTGTTCAGCATCTTAATTGTGGTGTTTTTATCATCGCTGACAGTAATGGGCAACAAACGGACTTTTATATGGGTGTTCGTTCCCTTGATGATAAACGCACAACAAAATCACTGAAAGATACTTTGCAAAACGCATTGCGCGGTCAATTCCCTGGCGTTAAAACAGGTGATTTGCTTAACTCTGATGCGGAGGTTTTTCTTGGCAATATTGAATCAAAAAATATTGCCTCGGTTTCCTGTGTCGCTAAAAACAAAGACGATGAATTTACCGACAATGAGCGGTTTATTCAAGGGCTTGAAAAACTCGCTCTTGCTATGCAAGGGCAGCGGTACACTGCCGTTGTATTAGCGAAAAGCGCACCAACTGAGCAGTTGGCAGAAATGCGCCATGCATACGAAATGATTTATACACAGCTTTCACCGTTTGCAACTATGCAATTAAGCTACGGGACAAATACGGCGCTAAGTATTTCCGATGCTTTTTCAAGCGGCTCCAGCCGTGGGACTTCCCACACAAAGAATACGTCAACACAAACAGGTTCAAGCTATTCCAAGGGAACCACGGTTAACGAATCAACAACGAAACAAAATGCGTTTGCTTCGATTGCTAAAGGTCTTGGGGCTGGGGCACTTGGTGCGGCAAGTTTAGCCCTTGCCCCATTTACAGGTGGGGCAAGTATCGTTGTTGGAAGTGTCGCCACTGCGGCATTAGCCTCTGCATTAGCCTCTACGCCCATAAGTTCAAAAACGGCGGGAACAACTACCAATGAGAATTTTACAAAGAATAAATCGGAAACTTATGGGGAATCAGATTCCGTTAATGAAAGCACAAATGAATCAACAACAAACACGAGAGGGTTAACATCCGGCATGAGTCGTAATATGCAATTAACGATGCAAAACAAGCCACTGTTAAACACACTTGAACGAATTGATTTACAATTAAAACGTATAGACGAGTGTGAAAGCCTTGGTATGTGGGAATGTGCCGCCTATTTTTTGTCCGACAACCAGGAAACAGCGGAAATGGCCGCGGGAACCTATAGGGCGATAATGAAGGGCGAAAAGTCCGGCGTTGAAACATCGGCTATAAATTTATGGGGGAAAAATGACAAAAGGAAACTCCCGTTGCTTCGTGAGTATATAACTAATTTCATTCACCCAATTTTTGAGTACCGCTCTGAGGCATCGCCTATCCATGTGACTGCTTCCTCGCTTGTAAGCGGTAATGAACTTGCAATACAAATGGGGCTTCCAAGAAAATCGGTTTGCGGTTTTCCTGTGATTGAACACGCCGATTTTGGCAAGGAAGCCGTGAAATATGGCCGCCGCGAAGATAAGCCGGATTTTGAGCTTGGCAATGTTTTTAGCATGGGCAATAAAACTAAAACAGGTTTGCGCCTTGACCGTGACTCGCTTACTATGCACACTTTTATCACAGGCTCAACAGGCGCTGGCAAGAGCAATACCGTTTACGAAATATTAAACCAGCTTAGGATGGTTTACCGTATCCCGTTTTTAGTGATAGAACCCGCAAAGGGCGAATACAAGAATGTATTCGGTCAGTTTCCCGATGTGTGCGTATACGGTACAAACCCTAAAAAAACAAAGCTGCTTAAAATCAACCCTTTCCGTTTCCCGGCGGATATTCATGTGCTGGAGCATTTGGATAGGCTTGTCGAGTTGTTTAATGTTTGTTGGCCAATGTATGCGGCGATGCCCGCAATATTAAAAGATGCAATGGAAAGGGCATATGTAGAAGCCGGATGGGATTTGCTTGTATCCGAAAACGCAAAAGGTGAAAAATTCCCAAATTTCAAAGATTTACTTTGGCAAATTGAAAACGTAATAAGTGAATCCAAATACTCTGCTGATAGCAAAGGCGATTACACAGGTGCGTTATGCACCCGCATAAATTCATTAACTAACGGCTTAAACAGTTTGATTTTTTGCAATGATGATTTAACAGATGAGGATTTATTTGACAAAAATGTGATTGTTGATTTAAGCCGTGTTGGGTCAACAGAAACGAAATCCTTAATCATGGGTTTGCTGGTTATGAAGTTGAACGAATACCGCATGACTTCTGGGAAAATCGATAGTCCGTTGTCACATATTACTGTGCTTGAAGAAGCACATAACCTTTTAAAGCGTACATCAACAGAGCAATCTTCCGAAAGTTCAAATTTACTTGGGAAATCGGTAGAATTGCTCGCAAATTCGATAGCGGAAATGAGAACCTATGGGGAGGGGTTCATAATAGCCGACCAATCGCCCGGATTATTAGATATGTCGGTTATCCGCAATACCAATACAAAAATTATTATGCGCTTACCTGAACAAAGCGACCGTGAGCTTGTTGGGTTTTCCGCAAGCCTTAATAAAGAACAGATAGAGGAACTTTCTAAGTTGGGGCGCGGTGTTGCGGCAGTTTACCAAAACGATTGGGTAGAGCCTGTTTTGGTAGAGGTAAATAAATGCAAAATCGAAGTAAAGCCATACGAAAGCAGCAACCATTTATCTGTCACAGATATATCCGGCATAAAAAAGCAAATAATATTTATGCTGATTCAAGGCAGGGTTCAAGAGCGGCTTGATTTTAACATTAGCGAGATAAGGAAAAGTATAGATGCGCTTAACCTATCTTCCCGGAACCGTGAATTTGTGGAAGAGCAGCTTGCGGAATATTCAAGCGAGGGTTCGTTGGAAGTATGGCAAGACGGGAGTTTTAGGAAATTATCACGGCAAATCGTAGATATATTGGATGTCCGCGCCAGTATTGAAAATTACGCTTCTACGGCGGTAGACGATGGCGAGTTATCTGAAAAACTTGCGTTAATTATCAAGCAATCCGCAATAGGCGCATCTAACGAAGTTTTAATGGCTATAAGCCAATGCTTTATGAAAGACTTTAGTGTTGGCAAAGATGAAGCTGAAACCCGCGAACGCCTTTATAAACAATGGGTTGACCACATAAAAGAGGGGGGAGCGAATCTATGATAGGTTTTAAGGAAGTAGTCGAAGCAACTGTTAAACGATTTGCCGATAGTCCGCTTGGTAAAATGTCGGAAGGGAAATCTTTCGATAAACCAATGAGCGAATATGATAAGCCGTTAGGCTTATACGCGAATGATATTCGTAGTGAAAAAGCTGACGATAACGGGAAAGTATATACTGATGAGAATGGTAAACTGCTCCCCAACACAGAATATACTCTTAACGGAAATGTTTATAAAACTGACGATAATGGTCGGATTATTAGCTGCGAGTCCGTTCCTAAAAAAACACCTGAAAATACTCGTGATACCGATGCTCAAACGACCGTCGGCGGCGATGACCGTAAACCCGGCGACCAAGGTGGACATATTGTAGGGCGCGACATGGGCGGTGACGGAGGTTTGGGAAATCTGACCCCGATGGATTCCCGAATAAATCAAAGTGATTATAAACGTATGGAGAACGACATAAAAAGAGCAATGGAAGAAGGAAAGGATGTATCTACCAAAACAGAAATTGAATACGACGGCGATTCTGACCGCCCATCAAAAATCACTACCACTGTAACGATAGATGGGAAAGATACGGTGTATACGTTCGATAATGATTTAGACGGCTCGTTAATGGATAAGCTAAAAGAAACTTGTAGCGAGTCCGACCTTGAAACAGCTCAAGATGTTCTTGATGAAACTGGCGGAGAAATTTCGTCTACAAAAGAAGAATATGATGCCAATGGAAATCTTGAGAAAACTACCGTCACTATTACATATACTGGTGACGATGGCAAAAATTATAGACGGCAAGTTGTTATTGATAACACGGGAGGTGCGTCAGTATGAGCAATAACGATGAACTCGCAAAAGAATTTGTTAAGGTATTAGTTCCAACTTTCGATAAAATGGAATTTAGAGCAAGCATTAGTGATACAAGCCGTTCTGTTGAATTTTTCGTTTGGGTTAATGACGAAAAATTGCAGTGCTATGAGCTTGCAGACACAGGTAAAATAGATGAATCTCAAATGGAAAAAATGTTTGATTCATTTGCCGAGGCAATCCGAAAAAGCGATGAGTATAAATCGGGTGAAGTTAATAAAATTAAGTTCACTTGTTAAATGATTTACTCATAAAGCAAGTGTGCGGAGAGGAGGGTTGTCAATGGCTAACGTAGAAAAATTACTCGCCGAATTAACCGACTGCGATTTCAAAGAGTTGCTTGAAATCAAGAAGCCGAAAAGCTGGTTGAAGTCTGTCAGCGCGTTCGCTAACGAGCGTGGCGGTGGTTTGATATTCGGCATGGCTGATGATAAAAAAATTGTCGGGCTTGCAGATATTAAACGTGACATCGACATCATAATCAAACAAATAAAAGAAAAGATTGCGCCATTGCCGACCATTGACTTCCGCGCCTACCAAACCGACTGCGCGAACTTGTGATGCGCGGAAAAAATCTTATAATATTGCAACATATGAAGGGTTTGACAGCATTCACTTCGGGGAATCACGGGAAAATGCTAGAACAAAGCTCGGTGCGTACAAAGAATTTAGAAAAACTAAATTCTCTAAAAATACCACCGATGACTTTGGTGATTTCCATATTTTTTACGACGAAGAAAATATAGTTCAAGCAGTTGAATTTTTTGAAGGGGAGGTACTTTTAAATAACAGCAAACTCTTACCCAACACAAAAAAGGGGTTGTTCGAAACTTTAATTAAGATTGATGAAAAGGCCCTTTCGACACCTGAATCAGTTGAATCAAAATTGCTGGGCGTTGATGCTTATGCGCCCGGTGATATTGTTGAGGCTGTACTAATTTACCGTAAAGGTTATTACGATTGATTTTCTTTTTTGCTAAGACAATCTTATGTCCCCCTGGTTTGATAAAATGCTTGTATGTGAAGGAGCTGCTTGTCAGACCAAGGGGATTTTCTTCTTAGTCGCAGAACAACGATGAGAATAGAAAAAAGCATTGTTGAAAAACAATCTTAATGTGAGCGGGTGTGCTTGTCTTAGGTTGGTGGATTGTCGCTGATTTCGCATCAAAACAAATACCTTTCAAAGTTGTTAGTATTTTATTAATTTAAATTATAGTATAAAAGGAGACCAATCAAATGGGATTTTTTAATGCACTAGGAAAAGGATTAGCTACACTTCACAATTCGGCAGAAGAAAGAATTGCCAAAAATATTTGCGGCGGAGACCCTGTAAGAAACGCCCCTGACAAAGTACGTGAAATACTTAGAAACATGAAAAACGGGCAAAGAAACGACGACGAAGTTTACCGGCAGAGAGTAAACGCATTGAGAGTAATTATGTCTTACCTGGCTAGGAAAGCAGTGGATGACCGCAACGCCGAGATGGTTCGCAGCCTTATAGTATCAAAACATGGCAGCGAACTAATGAAACATGGTATTGAATTATAGGGTGGTAAGCGGAATAAGCGAACGTTCTGTTTTACCCAGACAATCATTATGTCCCCCTGGTTTGATAAAATGCTTGTATGTGAAGGAGCTGCTTGTCAAACAAGGGGGATTTTCTTCTTGGAAACTGATAAAAATTGCTTCTAAAAATATTATTCTAATGCGAACTATGAAACTCTCTATGTCACTCTCTATGTCACCCCCGATGTGTGACTCTATGCGAAAATTTATATTGGAACAAATAGAAAAAATTCTATGATTAGAAAGATAATCCCATTATACAGTATGCTCGTTAATGAAACAAGCGGAAAATGTCCGGGTGTATAGTAAACGTCTTTTCAATCCACGACTGTTATTGGTCAGAATGTCTCACGCCCTCTGGCGTTCGGCTTCCCTCTGCACTCGTGGTTTCAAAGTGCGGTTGCTATAGCTCATCAACTTTTTTGGTTTTTTTGCTGTATCCTTCAAAAAAATTTAAATTGACAAGCCTTAGAAAACGGGTTATACTTACACACACGTGATATGTAGCAATTTCTCATGGGTCAACAAGGCGTTTTGATGGTTTTGATAATTGTTGATGTTGTTTGATTGCTGCAAAATAGCTACAAAGGAAGGAGAAACAGATCTCAAAAAGAGAGATGCCTTGGCATAAAGGAAATCAAGGCACACAATAGTTGAAAGGATGAAACAGGTATGAAAAACTTTTTTCTAAAAAAAGCAACAAAGGGTATTGCATGGGTGTTGGTCGGGATAATGTTTGCACAACCCGGCACACTAGTCTTTGCAGGCACAAACGGTTCAGAAGGGGTGGCAACGCGACACTTTGCAGACCCCTATAGCTTTACAGCCCCCGGATATATGGATGATGGTTTTTACTCACATCTTAACCCATATTTTGACCCCGAACAGGAGTTTTTGGCAGCTCGTAGTTCCCCTGCCTTTGCCATGGGAAACTTGGCAGCGGCTATTTCCCTGGAAGCGGCGGCAGGTATGTACCATTTGTTTGGAGCAACCCGCAGCACAAGCCCACCCGGTCAAGCCTCTTACGGTAATGTTACAATAGAGGGAGTGCGGGTGCTATACGGCGGTCAGCACCAAGCACGCTACAGGGATCAAGTTGGTCTTGGCCACACGGTGTATCAAGGGGAAAGTGGCCACTGGTATACCACCAGCCGTCAAGCAAATTTAATGGATGGCAGAAGTTTTACAATAAGGACACTTATTGCCA
The DNA here is from genome assembly GCA_009778165.1 of Defluviitaleaceae bacterium. Classification (GTDB taxonomy): domain Bacteria; phylum Bacillota; class Clostridia; order Lachnospirales; family UBA5962; genus WRKF01. Next base: position 21,143 of record WRKF01000176.1, on the reverse strand, counting down.
ATACCCAGGATTTATCGGGCCAGTCTTTCCTTGGCAACATTTCTTACAGTTTTGGAGAATTGCCGTTAAGTGCATGGGCAGGGCATACATACAACTTTAATGAGCAAGGGGTTGCAGTGGGAGTTGCAGGGCATTTTAATAACCCGGACAATCCATTTATTAGCCTTATCAACGATAACCTATTTCCGAACGGCGATGGCACATACACGCTAGAAACAACAATCCAGTTCCGCTCCCCATATTTGCCCGCCAACCCGGCAGGCGTTAACATCCCCTGGGAGGGATATAGGGGCCAAGGACAAGCAGGGTTCCCCTTGGCTATGCGCCATGTTTTGGGAGTTTTCGATCTTGCCATTTACGCGGGTGGGCAACTTGTTGGCTCTTTGCCTATACACCTAAATCTATACGACGACTTTCACCTTTGGCACGAGATTGACACTTGGGCAAGAGCGTTGCAAACAGAAGCAGGCGAAGGAAACACCATAAACAACCGCTATGTAAACGTTAGTAGCTTGGGACAAAGCCATTGGGGTAACGAGCTATGGAGTGTTGTAATAGCTGCAAACGCCGGAGCTGTGGCAGATTATTTTGAACGTACACGCCCACGCATGACAGGCAGTTTAGAAGATTTGCTTGAGCTAAGAGCAGAGGTTGAAAGTGGCGTACACCACCGCTTACCAATCTACTTCCACAACATTCATCCGGACGAGGTAACAGGAGTAGATGCCCAGCTTATTATGGTAGAGCAACTTATCCGCAGCAATTACCTTGTTTTTGAAACCGTTCCACAAGAGCAAACATTCGGTCTTACCGACCCAGCAATGGGCTTTCCTTGGATTGTTCCTGCATCTTTAGACGACCCTCTTTGGGAAGCGATACAATACGTGGGGGTTGCTCGTGGTGAGCTTTTGACAAGAGACGACACCACAACTGTAACTATCCCGGTAGCTCAAGCGCTAGAACACTTTATCTTTATATTTGTGCCAACAAACAACCCGGACGGACACTATGGTATGCGACGAGCAAACGCTTATGGTTTTGACCTTAACAGAGATGCCGCCTATCAAACCCAAATAGAAAATATTTTGGTTGTAAAAGACGTGCTACGTTGGAGTCCTTTGGCTATGTTAGAGTTCCATGGGCATGTGGCACACCTTTTGATTGAGCCTACGACCGGTCCCCACAACCCAAACTATGAATACGACTTGTTACAGCCCCACATGCTTGCTGCTGCTCACGCTATGGGCCGTGCAGCAATCTCCGGTGCCTATTACCGCTATGTAGTACCTGCGGAACACGGTCTTTTTGGCTGGGACGACGGAGGCCCTATGTATATGCCCATTTTTATAATGCTGTTTGGCATACTGGGCTTTACGTTAGAGATTCCCCACACTAACCAAGACAGTTTAGATGCAAACATAGCCATGGGTTGGGCATTTGTTGACCATGCCCTGGAAAACTTTGACGAGCTGTTTCTTAACAAACTGGAATATAAGCGACGTGGTCTAACAAACGCAGACTACGCTCATTTAGTTGACCATTTTTTCACCAATCCTTTTACGATCCCTGCAACAGTTCTTGGTCGATACCGTACCCCGGGGCAAAGTTTCTTTCCGGACTACTGGGTTATCCCAACCGACCCCATAAACCAACGTAATATATTGGAAGCGTACACCATGGCGGCGTTTTTGGAGCGACATTATGTAGATATTAAACGTGCAAACATGCAAATTGCTCATGGCGGTGTTGTTGTGCCGGTAGATTCTTTTGTGATAGATATGCGTCAAGCACACCGTGGCTTCGTTAACAACATGCTAGAAGTAGGCTATGATGCGTCTTTCTTTACATCTATGTATGCAGAAATAACGATGAACTTCCCCGACTTGCGCGGGTTTGATGCTTTCCCTGTTTGGGTTCCCGGTATGGGAGCGTTACGGCAAGTTGAGGGAATAGTTGTTCCTGAACCTCCGGTGCCGTGGACAACCCCATACATAGTGATCCGCAACAACAACCAGGATGCCACAAGGCTTGTAAACTCTCTTTTGGCAGATGGCAGCTCCGTGTTTATGCTTACAGCAGACTATAACACAGCCCGAAACGGTGATTTTGTTGTGAGCCGTAGCTACATTACAGACCAGCATTTGTACGGTCGTTTTATAGAAGCTATAGGATTGCACAGTCGCCCGCTCTCTATGGAGCAACTTGTGCAACCACGGCTTGTTATATTGGCCGGTGGAGCCGGTGCCGGTCAAGGATTGTTTTCTCCAATACAGTTCATAATGCGAGATCTTGGCTTTGACTATACTTGGGTTATTAGCAACGATCAACTGGCTGGGCTAAACTTGAATCAATTTGACGTTTTAGTAAGCCATAACCAAAACTGGCCGAGCATTTGGGATGCGGTAAATGATTATGGTATGCCTGCTATTTTCGTACAAACCTCCGCAGCTACTGCTCAAGAAACTTTGGCACAAAACATTTTAGACAACCTGTTCTATGGTCGTGGTGGTGGTTTTAACAACATTACAGCCAGCAGAGAGGGTACTTTCCTCGCAACATATTCGTCAAACAGCCTTATGACAGCTTATTTTGACAGGGCAAACACAGCCTATCTTATAGCTGCCACAGGGTTTTACGAGATACCCACCGGCACCAACCCCCTTATAACCATTGCCCCTGGGCAGTTTACCGATGTATTCCTTGGTGGATGGTGGCAAGGGGAAGCGAATCAAGCCAATATACCGGGTCGCACCGTAGCTTTTACGGGTAACAGCAACAACGGTGTGCCTGTAACTGTGTTTGGCACCAATATTTTTAACAGAGCACACACACAAGTTTACCACAATATGTTTGCTACAGCGGTGTTTATGCACGCAGCAGGCATCGCAGATTAAATTAATATAGCGTTTTATATGGGGGCTGCGGCCCCCATATAAAGTTGTACTTTCTTTTTATGGGCATAGCAAAAAAAAGTTGGTGTACCCAATCGGACATTTTCCGCTTGTTTCATTAACGAACATGCTGTATAATGGAATTATCTTTCTAATCATAGAATTTTTTCTATTTGTTCCGATATAAATTTTCGTATAGAGTCACACATCGGTGGTGACATAGAGAGTTTCAAAGTTCGCATTAGAATAATATTTCCGAAAGCAATTTTCAGCAATTTCTAAAAGCTCAACCAAGGTTTTTCACCATTTTCACCCTTAATCCATAAATTTCAAAATCAGATCTGTCAACTTTTTTTGCTACGCCCACATAACAATAAATTTTACTAAATCAGATAATTGTGTTATAATTCTTTATGAGCTTATTTTGAGCTTATTTATAATGCTTTTTCAAAGCAGGGATTGGCAATAAGTTTGCCATAACAATTTTTAACGAAAATAATCAAGTAACAATCAATAACTGCTTTAGTGGAGATTGATTTTATTATATAATATACTAATACAGCATACGAAAGCATACAAAAATATAAAAATCGTTTGAAAGTTTTTAAAATTAAGGAGAGTTTTTAAAAAATAAGGAGAAATTTAGTTATGAAGAGCTTTTACTGTGCTGCAATTATTGCGGCAGCCGGTGTTGGTGTCCGCATGGGTTCCAGTGTTAAAAAGCAATATATACACCTGGCTAATATACCTATTTTAGTTCATACTATCAAAAAGTTTCAGGAATGTGAATTTATAAAAGAAATTGTGGTAGGTATAAATGAGGAAGATTATACTTTTGTTTTGAAGATGGTAAAGGACTATAAACTCACAAAAGTTACTCTTTCCTTTGGAGGGGAAACTCGTCAAGACACTGTGTTTAAGGCTTTAGGGGAGGTGTCAGATGATTGTAATATTGTTTTGGTTCACGATGGAGTGCGCCCCTTTGTTAGTCGTAACCACATAGAAGAAGTTGCCCTTGCCGCAAAAGAACACGAAGCAGCGATTTTGGCTGCACCGGCTAGGGATACAATAAAGCACAAAAATGGAAAAGTAACAACTTTAGATAGAAACAAAGTGTGGATGGCGCTTACCCCTCAAGGCTTCGCAAAACGTTTGCTAGTTAGTGCCCACAATACTGCAAAACAAAACGGATTTATAGGAACAGATGATGCAAGCCTTGTGGAAGCTATGGGTCAAGACATTTTTTTGGTACAAGGCAACCATACCAACATAAAAATAACAACCCCCGAAGATGTAGAGTACGCAAAAATGTTATTTGATTGGCAAGCTAAGCACTCAACCTCTACACTTTTGTCTTCTCCGGCGATAATTTACACAGATGGTGCTTGTAGCGGAAACCCGGGTCCGGGCGGCTACGGAGCTGTGATTTTGCGAAATGGTAAACGAAAAGAGATAAGCCGTGGCTTCAACCATACCACAAACAATCGCATGGAGATAATGGCAATAATACACGCTTTAAAAGAGTTGGGAGAAAATCCTTGTGACGTGGAGCTTTACAGTGATAGCAAGTACGTTGTGGACGCTGTAAACAAAAGTTGGGTTACTACCTGGAAAGCAAATAACTGGATACGTGCCAACAAAAAAACGGCTCTTAACATAGACTTATGGGAAAGACTCTTGCCCCTTTTGGAAATACATAACATAAAGCTAACGTGGGTAAAAGGTCATTCCACTAACATAGAAAACAAACGTAGCGACTATTTAGCAAAAGAAGCCGTAAAAAATCCCAACAAAGAAGACGATGTATACATAATTGCTTAAACAATTGCTTAACTTTAAAATTGTTTTTTGAAGTTAAGCATCTGTAACTATATAGCACTTTCCCGATGAGTTGTCCCTTTTAAAAACAACAAAAGTGCTAAATTAAGGAAGCAATTTCGCTTAGTAATATTTTAAAAAAGGCTGTACTAAGCGGAATTGCCGTATTGTATCGTCATATACCAAAAAAAGTTAGGAGGTGTTGTCAGTGGATGGTATGTTGGAAGTTAAAAGAATGGATGAAATAGAGCGAGATGTTTCTACAGAAGTCGCTATTGTTTTTGTGGATGGTTATTACAACGAGCTACGTTTAATTTCCAAAAATAAGGAAAAGCTAATACTTATTTTCAAAAATTCTTTTGTGAAAGAAGTGTTTTATGTAGCTCTTATGGATGGTAATGTGGCGGGGATTTTGGCGTGTTCAAACAACAAATTGCGAGCCATTCATCTAAACAAAGAAGATATTATAGCTAATTTAGGATTCATCAAAGGCAATTTTGTGTTTTTTTTAATTGAAAAAGAATTTCACACTCCAATCAGTTACGATGATTCCACCGCATATATAGAATCTGTAGCAACAATAACAGAAGCAAGGGGTAAAGGTGTCGCCACACGCTTGTTGGAGCATGTATACAGCAAATTGCCTTATCAAGAGTTTCGACTTACAGTAAAAGATAGCAACAAAGCTGCTATTAGCATCTACAAAAAATTGGGTTTTAAACAGTTTGATAAAATGAAAGCAGGTTTTTTCGAGAAAAAACATTTTAAGTATAAATTATATATGAAGCTGGTAAGACGCAACCAAGAGGAACGCAGTTTTGCCTATAGTGATTTTGAATCTGAATCCGAGGAATGACCAAAAAAGTATAAACCGGGAGGGAAAACAAAATGCCCAGAGTAATAGCTGTTGCTAATCAAAAAGGCGGTGTAGGCAAAACAACCACTGCCATTAATTTGGCTGCCTGCCTTGCAGAAGAAGGCAAGAAAGTGCTAATAATCGACAACGATCCACAGGGCAACACCAGCAGCGGTTTTGGTATAGATAAAGAGAATTTGCAAAAAACATTTTATGATTTACTTTTAGGCAGTTGCTATATAGAAGATGTAGAGGTAAAAACAAACATACCAAACCTAAAACTGCTGCCATCAAATGTGAATTTGGCAGGGGCTGAAATAGAACTTATTAATTACGAAAACCGGGAATATTTACTAAAAAATATTATAAAAAATATAAAGTTTTTGTACGATTTTATAATAATAGATTGTCCACCCTCTCTCAGTATGCTGACAATAAATGCTTTAACAGCAGCAGATACGGTGCTTGTGCCAATCCAATGTGAGTATTTTGCATTAGAGGGGTTAAGCCAACTACTTTACACAATACAACTGGTACAAAAGGCTTTAAACAAAAAGCTAATAATAGAAGGTATAGTGTTCACCATGTACGACTCTCGCACAAACCTTTCAATGGAAGTTGTGGAAGAAGTAAAAAAGCATATAGAAGACAATGTTTACCGAAGCATTGTACCAAGAAATATACGCCTTAGCGAAGCCCCAAGCCATGGTATGCCCATTACACAGTACGATCCAAAAAGCAAAGGGGCGCAGGCATACTTAGATTTAGCCAAGGAAGTAATAGCGAGAAAGGGGTAGAGTATGAAAAAGGGGTTAGGGAAGGGTTTGGGAGCCCTAATACAAACACCCATAGAAAAAAGTATGGAAGCGAGTCCACTACAGGAAATAGATATTAGTTTGATTGAACCAAACCCAATGCAACCACGCAAAAGTTTTCCCGAGGAGCCGTTAGAAGAATTAGCCCAATCCATACAAGAGTTTGGAATTGTACAACCCATTGTTGTAAACGAAAACAACGGAGTTTATACAATAATTGCGGGTGAACGCCGTTATCGTGCCGCCCATATTGTTGAATTGAAAACAATACCTTGTATAATAAAAACCTACAGCGAAATGGAGGCTCTACAGGTCGCTTTGATAGAGAATGTACAAAGGCAGGATCTTAACCCAATAGAAGAAGCCATGTGCTATCATCAGCTAGGTGAATACTTTTTTTTTAATAGAGAAGAAATAGGGAAAAAAGTGGGCAAAAGCCGCAATACCATATCTGCCCGTATGAATTTGCTAAACTTGGATCAAGATGTTCAAAAACATATAATAAGCGGAGAATTGAGTGCAAGCCACGGTGCAAAACTCGTTGGTCTACCAATTGACCATCAAATAGAAATTTGCGAAAAAATAATAACCCAAAACCTCGGAATAAGAGAGATAGAAGCATTGGTAAGCAAAACACAACAATCAGAGCAGTCAACCAACCCCAAAAAAACACAAAACAAAATCTATACCAATGCGGAAATTGATTTAAAAGAATATTTGGGTGCAAATGTAAACATAAAAGGCAAAGAAGATAAAGGTAAGATAGAGATAGAGTATTCCTCCAAGGAAGAATTATCTCGTATTATAGGCATAATCCGGGGATAGGCAATTATGGAAAAAATAACTGCTCAAACAATAGAAAAATATGCCATGATAAATAGTGGTGATCATGTGCTAGTTGCCCTTTCCGGTGGAGCAGATTCTTGTAGCCTTTTGCATATTTTACAAAAACTGGGTTTTGTTGTATCTGCACTACATGTTAACCACAACTTGCGAGGAAACGAAAGCTACGATGACCAACACTTTGCAGAGAGTTTTTGCAAAAATTTGGGTGTACCCTTCTATGTTTATACATGTGATGTAAAAAAAATCGCAAAAGACAACAAGCTAACAATAGAGGAAGCTGGACGCAAACTACGCTACCAAGCCCTTACAAATTTAGCACAAAAAATCGCTGCAACAAAAATCGCTACTGCCCACAACAAAAACGATAATGCAGAAACTGTAATTTTAAACTTAACTAGAGGTGCCGGTATTGGCGGTTTGCGCGGAATCCCCCCCACAAGAGGCAATGTTGTCCGTCCGCTAATAAACTGTAGCCGCAAAGAAATAGAAAAATATTGCACAAAAAACAATATACAATATGTGACAGACAGCACAAATGCAAATTTAGAATACAACCGCAATAAAATACGCCATACAGTGCTACCTTATCTTGTTGATATCAACAAAAATCTGCTAAGTACAATAAGTGTAAATAGCCAAATTCTAGCCAATGAAGATGATTATATGCAACAAGCAGCACAGCAAGCCTATGACAATTGTGCTATAGCCATATCAAAACATTGTCTTAACATAGATATACTTGCGTTAAAATCTTTACATCCCGCTCTGCAAAGACGGGTTGTACGCATTGCAATATCACATTTTTGTAACATTTTACAGAATTTTACTTACGATCATGTACTTGATATAATAAAATTGACCAATAGAACATCCGGCAAAAAAATTACACTCCCGATGAAAATTATAGCGGAAAAGTCATATAATACACTGATTTTGCACGACAACTCCCATTGTTTGCCTGCAATATCCAAAATATACTATCCTGTAAATTTGCACGATTTTTTTTATATAAAAGAGAAAAATTTCTACATTAGTTGCACCTTAAAAAAAATCACAAAAAATGGCTACATTAACACATGTACTAAATCATTTAATTGTGATAAAATAGCGTCAGGGCTTGTCCTACGAACAAGACAACCAAAAGATATTTTACTGATAAAAAACAGTGGTACCCAAAAGTTGAAAAACTATTTTATAAACCAAAAAATCCCCATTAGCCAACGTGATATGCCACTGCTCGCTGTTGGCAACAACGTAATATGGATTTTTGGCCATTACTACACAGAAGAAGATAATTGTAAAAATAAAATTTACATACAAATATGGGAGAAACAAAAATGATATTACCCGAAGTGTTATTATCGGAAGAGCAAATACTCAAACGAGTCGCAGAACTTGGTAAACAAATAAAAGACGACTATAACGGCCAAGAATTAGTTTTAATATGTGCATTGCGAGGTGGCGTAATTTTTATGGCAGATCTGGCTCGTCAGTTAGACCCTTTAACAACCCAGCTCGAATTTATAAAAGTCAGTAGTTATCAAGGGCAAGAAAGTACAGGAAAACTTGTGTTTTCCGGTGATATTGCCATGGACATAGAAGGGCTTAATGTTCTGTTAGTAGAAGATATTATAGACACCGGTCTTACAATAGACCTTTTAATCAAACACATAATGGCAAAAAAACCAAAAGATTTAAAGGTTTGTGCGCTACTCAACAAAAACAAAGTTAAGCACATAAAAATAGACTACAACGGTTTTGACATACCAAACAACTTTGTAGTGGGCTATGGCCTGGACTACAACGGAAAATATAGAAACTTGCCATATGTTGGCACATTACCATATTAGGAGGTGCGTTTTGAAAAGAGGTTCCGGCACACTAACAACATTTTTTATTGTATTTTTGGTTTTTATTTTAATAACCACAATAGCGAATTCCTTAAACCAAGGGGGTGCAACAGAAGTATACACTTACAGCCAGTTTTTGCACGACCTAAACCTTGGGCTTGTATCTCAAGTGGAGATAACTCCCAATGCAGACGTGCAGGGTTTAGGCAACATTCGTGTGCTTTTTAATGACGGCAGACCGGCTCAAACTGTACCTGTTACACTAATGTCCGATCTTCATCACCAGCTTAACTATGCAGCCGTCCAGCACGACATAACTGTCATTACAATGCCGCCCCCAAACACCGGTGTTATTTTGCAGTTTCTTATTCCCATTATCATTATTATAGCCATAATAATCTTCATGGTTGTTGTAATGCAACAAATGCAAGGAGGGGGAGGTGGTGGCGGCAACCGCATAATGAACTTTGGTAAAAGCCGTGCCAAACTTACCGTAGATAACGACAAAAAATATACATTCAAAAATGTGGCTGGTTTGGATGAGGAAAAAAACGACTTGGAAGAACTTGTAGACTTTCTGAAAGCCCCAAAAAAGTATACAGAGATAGGAGCGCGCATACCGAAAGGGATACTTTTGGTGGGGCCTCCCGGCACCGGTAAAACATTGCTTGCCAGAGCAGTAGCGGGAGAAGCCGGTGCACCTTTCTTTTCCGTGTCCGGTTCAGACTTTGTGGAGATGTTTGTTGGGGTTGGTGCAAGCCGTGTGCGGGATCTATTTGAACAAGCAAAAAAGAACTCTCCTTGTATAGTTTTCATAGATGAGATAGATGCTGTTGGCCGCAGGCGTGGCGCAGGACTCGGCGGTGGGCATGATGAGCGTGAGCAAACCCTTAACCAGCTGTTGGTAGAAATGGACGGTTTTGGCGTAAACGAAGGCATTATTATTGTAGCGGCAACTAACCGACCCGACATTTTAGACCCTGCCCTTCTGCGTCCCGGGCGTTTCGACAGACAAGTAGTGGTTGGTCGCCCCGATGTCAAAGGTAGAGAGGAAATATTACGGGTACACTGTGTTGGCAAAAAACTTGCTGAAGATGTAGATTTGCGTGTTATTGCACAAACTACGGCAGGTTTTACCGGGGCAGATCTGGAAAACTTACTAAACGAAGCGGCACTCCTCGCTGCTCGTTTCAACAAAAAGGAGATTGATATGGAAACTTTGCGCAAAGCCTTTATAACAGTAGGTCTTGGCACAGAGAAAAAAAGCCGTATTATATCTCCAAAAGAACGAAAGATTACAGCTTACCACGAAGCCGGTCATGCGATAATGTTTGAAATGCTAGAGGATTTAGACGCAGTTCATCTAGTTTCTATTATACCCACAGGTCGTGCCGGAGGATACACCATGCCCCTTCCCAGCGAGGACAAAAGCTATATCTCCAAAACTAATATGGAACAGCAAATGGTAGCCCTGTTGGGAGGGCGTGCTGCAGAGGAGCTCGTTCTCAACGACATAACAACCGGTGCAAGCAACGATATAGAGCGAGTAACAGCCATTGCCAGGGGAATGGTAACACGTTATGGTATGAGCAACTTATTAGGCCCCATACAGTTTGGCGAGGATCAAGCAGAGGTGTTTTTGGGCAGGGATATACACCAAGGCCGCAACTATGGCGAAGAAATTGCATCAAATATAGACAAAGAAATAAACCGCCTGGTTAGCCATGCCTATGATGAAGCAAAACGTATTTTAATAGACCATATGCAGGTACTCCACGACTGTGCATCTCTTTTGCTGGAAAAAGAAAAAATAACCGGCGATGAGTTCAGGAAATTGTTTAGCGAGGGGGTACTACCTCACAAAAACCGCAGTGCAAAAGGCACCATACTTGACACAGGAATAGGCGGTATCGTTACTCCTATTAGTTAAAAGTTAGCTAAAATCATGTATGAACATTTTTCACAAATTTATGACCGATATATGGATATAAATTACGCTCAGTGGGGGGTCTTTATTGATAACATAATAAAGGCTCACATGCCCAAGGCAAGTTTGGTGTTGGATTTAGGGTGCGGAACCGGCAATCTTACCACTCTATTTCCTCACTACGAAATGATAGCTTTGGATATATCGACCGACATGCTGATGGTTGCAAGGGAAAAAGCAGAAAGCCTTGGGCAAAATGTACTTTTCCTTAATCAAGACATACGCAGCTTTGAGCTATATGGCACAGTAGATGCTTGCATATGCACTTGCGACTGTCTCAACTACATACTAGAGCAAGATGAGCTTTTGCAAACATTTCGCTTAGTTAAAAACTATCTTAACCCCAATGGTGTATTTATTTTCGATATAAATAGCACACACAAATTTGAGAATATACTAGCTACAAACACATTTTCCCAAACAGAACCCAACAGTGCAATAATATGGGAAAACTATTACAACAAATCCACAAAGATAAACGAATATAACCTAACAATTTTCACACAGCAGAAAAACAGCATGTATATCCGTAACGGAGAGATCCATTATCAAAGGGCTTACACAGAGCAAGAAATAGAAAGTTTTGCAAAAACCGCAGGGCTTACAGTAACAGGCAAATATGATGGGTATACAAAAAACGCACCAAAACTCACAAGCGAAAGATTGGTATACATAGTAAAAAATATTGCGAAAGGGAAGTAAAGATTATGAAGCTGATTAAAAGTAAAGTAAGGAACAGGATTTTGATACCGGTTATGGCTGTACTCGTTGTTGCTGTTGTGGCTATAACTGCCATAAGCTATACAATTACAAGGCAGACAGTCACAACAATGATTAACACCGAAATGGATGCTGCCATAAGTAATATTTTGTCTGCTTATCAGTTGTCTGCAGAAATAAACGAAATTGTTTTTGAGGATTTAGCTGCTAAAAATATTGCTTTAGCACGGGCTTTTGCTGAGATAATCAGGTTAAACCCATACCTTTTGGATACAAGCAACGCAGGAGTAGCTGTTATGGATGGAATCGCCGCCTTGCTTGGTGTGCATGAGGTACATGTGGCAGATGGGCAAGGCATCTTGCAATACGGAAACATCCCCGGTTTCTTTGGTTTTTACTACGGTTCCGGAGAACAATCAGCACCTTTTTTGCAAATTTTACAAGATCCAACTTTTGAACTGGCACAAGAAGCCATGCCAAACGAGGCTTTGGGTATTTTGTTTTCTTATATAGGAGTTGCCCGAACTGATGCCCCCGGATTTGTTCAGATCGGTGTTTCGGGAGAGGTGACAGAAAGGCTGGAGGTTGTTTTGGATGTACAAAGAACAATAGAACAACTCCAGTTTGGCAATAACGGTTTTTTGTTTATTGTAGAAGCTGGTACAATCATTGCACACCCCAACACAGCCATGATAGGTCAAAATTTTGCACCCATTGATGTTAGCGTTGCCGGCACAAACAGGCAATGGTTAACACTTGACGGCGTAGAGTATTATGCCGGCTATTACGTATATGGAACGCATACCATATACTCTGTTTTACCTTCTAGCGAGTTTTTCCAGCACATAAACACAGTGGGGATAACTTCTGTAATAGTATCTGTATTGGCAGTAATCGCAATGGGTGTTATACTACTCGTTCTGCTTATGCGTGTTACTCGCCCTATTAACCACCTTGTAACTGTTTCAAAAGAGATTGCCGATGGCAAAATAAACATCAATAGAGATACTGCCAATTTAGGTATAGACGAGATTGGCCAATTAACAAAAGACATGTATGCGCTAGACGATGTAATTAAATCCCTTATGGATGATTTTACAGAACTCGAACACCAAGTAAACAACGAAGGCAATATCATGTACAGGCTCGATTCTTCAAAATATAAAGGTGCATTTAAAGACTTTTGCGAGCAAGCAAACGCTCTAATAGATAGTTTTAACTCAGACATCTTTTTAGTATTCCAAGTGTTGGAATCTATAGGCGATGGGGATTTTGAAACAAAAATTGAACAGCTTCCCGGCGAAAAAGCTGCAATAAATGTCCGCTTTAATGAAATAATACACGACATGAACCAAATCCATCAAGAAATAGCGGATCTTTTTAAACGTGTAGCAAACGGCGAGTTGGGTGTTAAGGCAAATTCGAGCAAATATAAAGGCGGGTGGGCAAAGCTGTTGGATGATATAAATCTTTCGCTTGGTGCTGTGTCCGACCCTATCTCCGAGGTAAAAGTAGCCCTTGCAGAAATGGCGATAGGTAAGTTTGAAACCCCTGTATCAGGCGACTACAGAGGGGCTTTTGATACGTTGAAAAAAGCTGTAAACGAAGCAGGAGAGCAGTTGTCTGAAAATGTAGCAGAAATAACAGAAATCTTAGAAGCAATCTCACGCGGGGATTTGACTATACCCGTGGACAGGATGCGTATCGAATCTTATCGCCCTGTAAAAGAGGCTCTAGCCAGCATTTTGACATCCCTTAATGCATCAATAAGAGCTGTACAGGAATCTTTTGATATTGTGCAGGAAAACACCGGACACGTATCACAAAGTGCGGCTGTTTTAGCTGATGTTACAAGCAAGCAAGAAAACACAGTAAAAGAGTTAAAGGCTTACTTGGAATCTGTTAACGAAAAGACCAGAGGCAATGCCCAAATGGCACTAAATGCCAATGAACGTGCAAAACAATCTACAGATTCAGCAAGCACCGGCAGCCGCAGTATGGAAGCGATGATGGCATCCATGGAAAGCATTAAATCCACTTCTGCCAATATTTCAAATATTATTAAGGTGATTGATAATATTTCTTTCCAAACTAACTTGCTTGCTTTAAACGCCTCTGTAGAGGCTGCTAGAGCGGGAGAGCATGGCAGGGGGTTTTCTGTGGTGGCAGAAGAAGTTCGTAACCTTGCAACAAGAAGCCAAAAAGCTACACAAAGCACAGAAGAAGAAATCGAAACATCTTTGAACATGGTCGATGAAGGCATGAAAATAGCCCGCTCTACAGCTCAATCCTTGGAGATGATTGTAGAGCATGTAAAAGAAGTTTCGGAGCTTATATCACAAATCGCACAAATGTCCCAGGAACAAGCAGAAGCTGTTGATCAAATTTATCGTGGGGTAAATGAAATATCAGACGTGGTAGAGGCAAACTCTTCCACCTCTCAAGAAGTTGCAACAGTAAGCCAAGAGCTAAGCCAACAAACAGAGATTATGCGCGAAGCTGTGTCTGTTTTCCAACTTAGAGAACCAAGGATTCCGAGGACATAGCACAAATCCTGTGTGGCAATTCCGCTTAGTACAATCTTTTTTAAAAATATTACTAAGCGGGATTGCTCACTTTGAAAATGAAAGAAAATGATTAAAAATGTACAACCATTACTCACCAAGCCTTGCCAATAATTCACGCAACGCCACTACGTCGCCTAGCTTTAACTCCTTATCAACCTTATATGTTATATGGGGCGTGTCCCCCGAAGTAAACAGCAAATTCCCGTTTTTAGTCACTGCATCCACTATTTTGTTTGGGTCTACTGTTGCCGTGTGTGAAAACATTACAAGCAGATTGCCGCCGTCCTTTTGGCTTATCGTCGTTATCCCCAAAGGAGCCGCCACAGCTTTCAAAAAAGCTATGTTTAGCAACCCCTCTACCGGTTTCGGCATATTACCATATCGGTCCTCTATCTCGTCTTGTATCTGACAAAAATCCTCTCGGTTTTTTATATGAGATATCTTTTTGTATATATCCAGTTTTTGCTCGGCACTAGGTATATACTCCGATGGTATATACGCACTTATCTTTATATCTATAGATATTTCAGGGGCTTCCTGCACCGTTTCTCCCTTCAGCTCCTTTACTGCCTCCTCTAACAACCTAGTATACATACCGTATCCAATGGCAGCCATATGACCATGCTGTTGAGCACCCAACATACTCCCAACCCCTCGTATCTCCAAATCCTTTAACGCAACTTTAAAACCGGAACCAAACTCTGTAAAATCCCTTATAGTTTGCAAGCGGTGTTGAGATTCTTGGGTCAGTATCTTGTCCTTTTTGTACATCAAATAAGAATAGGCTATTTTGTCGCTACGGCCCACTCGTCCTCGTAGCTGGTACAATTGTGCAAGCCCCATATGATCCGCATCCTGTATTATTATCGTGTTTACATTGGGAATATCCAGCCCCGTTTCTATTATAGTTGTGCATACCAGCACATCTATCTCTCCCCCAATAAAGTCCATCATTACCTTTTCAAGGGCTGTTTCCCCCATTCGTCCATGGGCATAGCTAATACGAGCGCTTGGCACAATCTCCATCAGGGTTTTTGCAGTTGTGGCAATGTTTTTCACCCTATTGTGCAGGTAATATATCTGCCCACCCCTAGCCATCTCCCTTGTTATGGCAGTTTTAACAAACTCTTTATCATATTCCAATACAAATGTCTGTATATTTTTTCTGGAAGTTGGGGGTTCTTGGAGCAAGCTAATATCCCGCACTCCGGAAAGGCTCATGTGCAGGGTTCTGGGTATTGGTGTTGCTGTCAGTGTTAGCACATCTACATTTATTGTTAGCTTTTTTAGCTTTTCTTTGTGGGTTACCCCAAACCGCTGCTCTTCGTCTACAACAACCAAACCAAGGTTGCTAAAAACTACGTCTTTAGAAAGAAGCCGATGGGTCCCTATTACAATATCGACTTGCCCATTTGCAAGGCGATTTACAGTCTGACTCTGCTCTTTTTTTGAACGAAAACGACTCAGCAGTTCTATATTAATAGGGAAATTTTTCATTCTTTCCAAAAATGTCATATAATGCTGCTGTGCCAAAATAGTAGTAGGCACAAGAAAAGCTACCTGTTTATTGTCCTGAACAGCTTTAAATGAGGCTCGCAAGGCTATCTCTGTTTTTCCGAAACCTACATCTCCACAAACAAGGCGATCCATAATTTTTGTAGACTCCATGTCCTTTTTCACATCTTCTATAGCCACAAGTTGGTCATCTGTTTCTTGAAAAGGAAATGTAGACTCAAACTCGGCTTGCCACACAGTATCTTTTGTGTAAACAAACCCTTGAGCAATATTCCTTTGTGCATAAAGCAAAGCCAAATCTTCCGCTAAAACTTTTACGGTTTCCTTTACCCTCGCCTTTGCCTTTTCCCAAGAAACCCCGCCCAACCTACTAAGAGAAACGGAGCTATTGCCAATATATTTCTGTATCCTGTCCATTTGAGTGATAGAAATATATAACTTGCCACCACCACCATAACTCAGCTTCAGGTAATCCTTAGAAACATTATCTGTTAATATTGTTTCAAGCCCATTATAAACGCCAATGCCATGGTTGTCATGCACTATATAATCTCCCACTTTCAAATCAGTAAAGTCTTCTATATTTACAGCTTTTTGCCGTCCTTTTCGTTTTTTTCTTGTTGAAAACACTTCTTTTTCAGAAATATATGCCAGTTTATTGTCTAAGTATTCAAATCCCTGCGTCAAGCTACCGATCAATACGTTGTATCGGCTTCTTACCCCTCGTTTGTCTAACTCCTCTTTTAGCCGCTGTCCTTTGCCCGGGGTTTTTGTCAATATATTAACCTCTACCTTCTTCTCACAAAAAAACTCCAGTTCTTGACAAAGGTAATCTACATTATTTTTCGCAAGGCTTATTTCTCGTGTACGCAACTGTGCCAAGGCTTTCGGAGCAAAGCCGGCAGGAGTGCCGGGCAACGTCATTAACAGCACATTTGTGAACTTTCCCCATATATGCTGCAAATCGTTTATATCAAAAAACATATTTGCCTGACCCGGCAAAATATGCCCCTTTAAAATACGGTTTTGCTTGCTTTCACTAAACTCTGCAAGAGCAGTATTTATACAAGCGTTTATTTTATTCGGTTCATCAAAATAAAGCACCGTATCCTCCGGAATGTAGGATAGCAGGCTTTCTCCTTCATAAAAATACGCAAAAAACTTATCTATATCGGGCAAACTCTTTGCATGTATCAGCTTTTGCAGACTTTCGCCTACATTTTCTTTTAATCTGTCGGCTTCTTCTGCACTATTGTTTTTTTGGAAATTGTCCAGAGTTTTCCTATATTCTCTCTCCATTTTGGCGATAGCTTTTTTCAGTGTTTCATTTGTATAAACTAGCTCTCGCATAGGAAAAATCGTTATTTCGTCAATTTTTTCTATAGATTTTTGAGACGCAGTATCTATTGTACGTATGCTGTCTAACTCATCTCCAAAAAATTCTAACCGATATGCCCATTGAGAAGTTGGAGAATATAGGTCGAAAATCCCTCCCCTTATTGCAAATTGCCCCTCGTATTCTACTGGATCTCTGCGTTCATAGCCCATATATGCAAGGTTTTTTGCCAATTGGTTAATATCCTTTACATCCCCAACTGCCAATTTCATGATAGCTTTTTCAAACTCTTCTTTTGGTGCTAGTTTGTCCAGGAGAGCATCTGCTGTGGCAATAATAATCAAAGGTTGTTTTTTTAGCAGACTTTGCAAAATGCTGAACCGCTCCGCAGTTATTGTAATACTCCGTACATCTGCACTAAAAAATATAATATCTTTTGCCGGATAAATTTTTGCATCTTGTGACGCAAAAAAGCTAATATCCTCTTGCAACTCCTTTGCTCGCAGTTCTGAATGGGTAATAATAAAAATAGGTTTTGTTTTTCCTATGTTAGCAACAATGTGAGCCTTTGCAGTGTTTGTAAGCCCTGTTATAAGAGTGCTACTCTCACTTTGAGCCATTTCGATAACTTCGTTTATTGTGTTCATTGTTGCTCCACTGCCTTCTGATTATGTATATTCATAGCCTTGTCTTTGCCATGAATCAAGATAGAGCTAACAGCCTCTCCTGCCTTTCCTACCGCCGCTACAATTGTATCGTGTTCTTGAACAAAAAAGCGGGAAAGAACATATTCTGTAAGCCTAAACCCCGGAGGCTTTGCCCCAACGCCAATACGCACCCGCAAAAACCCCTGGGTTTTTAGGTGATCAATTGCGTCTAGCACTCCTTTGTGTCCTCCGGCTCCTCCACCATATTTTATTTGTATGCGGCCCACATCCAAGGCTATCTCGTCATGTATAACTATCAGGTTCTCTATAGGAATATTGTAATATTTAAGCAAAGGCTCTATACTTTCGCCACTCTTATTCATATACGTATATGGCTTAGCCAATATCACTTTTGCACCACCAATAAAGCCTGTGCCGATATTAGCCCAATGCTTTGTTTTCGTTAAGGATATATTGTTGTCATAAGCCATCTTGTTTATCGTTTCAAAACCTATGTTGTGGCGTGTCCAGTTGTAGGCATTTCCTGGGTTGCCTAAACCCACAATTAGATAATGCATATCAATTAAATAACGAGGAAACCGAGATTCCCTCATGAATACGGAAGATTGCGTCAGCAAACATTTTGTCTACACTAAGTGTTTTTATTTTGTTAGATTGATTTCGGGGTTGTATTGTGTCTAAAGATAGCAGTTCTTTTATTGGGGAGTTTTCTATTTTTTGCACAGCATCCCCGGAAAATTTGCCGTGAGTACAGCATACATATACTTCTTTTGCACCGTGTTCTGTAAGGGTTTGGGCGGCATTTGCAATAGAACCTCCCGTATCTATCTCATCATCTATAACTATAACTTTTTTCCCACTTACATCACCTATAACATGCCCTACCTCGCTCACATCGTCTAATATTTCTGAACGACGCTTGTCTACTATGGCTAAGTTTATATTTAACTTTTCGGCAAGGGTACGCCCGCGGGCAACAGAACCAATATCCGGAGAAACAACCATAGTATCGCTCCTATCTTTGAATTTGTTAGAATAGTAATTGAAAAAAATTGGCATAGCCGTAAGGTTGTCAACGGGTATGTCGAAAAAACCTTGTATTTGAGCAGAGTGCAAATCCATTGTTAGAACCCGATCCGCTCCGGCAGACGCTATGATGTTAGCTACAAGTTTGGCGCTGATTGGATCACGAGCCCTAACCTTTCTATCTTGGCGAGAATAGCCATAATAGGGGAGTACTGCTGTAATACGCTTGGCTGATGCCCTTTTCAGTGCATCTATCATTATTAACAGTTCCATCATATTTTCGTTTACAGGATAAGATGTAGATTGGATTACAAACACATCACATTCCCTAATAGGCTCAAAAATTTTCAAGGATATTTCACCATCTTTAAAACGCCCCACTTCTGCTTTCCCTAACTGTATGTTTTGTTTTATCGAGCTTTCAGAACTGGTTGCGGCAATTTCATCTAGGCAAGAGGCTATTTTTCCTGCCAAATCTTTGTTGGAATTACCTGTAAACAATTTTATTTCCCCATTAATCTTTCCAATATCCATGTGTACCTTTCTCCTTTGCAAATCTAGCTTTTGGTAACTCACAAAAGCTCAGCTGAATCTAACTCTTTTCAAGATTGTTCTTTGTTTTCCATTCTTCTTTAATTTCTTGTCTTGCTCGGCCTATAGCCAAAGCGTTTTCCGGAACTTTGTGGGTAACAGTTGTGCCTGCCGCAACATAAGCATTTTTACAGATTGTAACAGGTGCAACCAAATTAACATTAGACCCTACAAAGGCTCCATCCTCTATTGTTGTTATATGCTTGTTTTTTCCATCATAGTTTGCTGTTATAATTCCACAGCTCAAGTTTACGTTGTTGCCTACTATGGCATCACCAACATAGCTATGATGGGCGGCCTTCGTATCGTTGCCAATTGTGCTTTTTTTGATCTCAACAAAATTACCGATCCGTGCATTGTCCCCAACGGTAGATTCCGGTCTAATATGTGCGTAAGGACCAATATCCGTGTTTTCCCCAATTATAGAATCCGTAACAGTAGAGTTTATCACGTTGGTACAATCTCCTATTTCCGCATTTTTTACTACAGAATTTGGCCCGATATTGCAGTTAGAACCAATTTTGCTATTGCCTTCTATTGTTGTGTTTGGGTATATTATTGTGTCTTGAGCAATTTGCACATTCGATCCTATATATGTAGTGGCAGTGTCTACAATGGTTACGCCATTTAGCATGTGGCTTTCGGTTATCCTTTGTTGCATTATTTTTGTTACATGTGCCAGTTCAATTCTTGTATTAACACTCAAAAACTCTTGGGGAGTAAAGGATAGTTTAGCATCTACTTTTCCGCCATTTTTCAACAAAATTTCTATCGTGTCTGTAATGTAATATTCTCTTGCCGCATTGTCATTCGTTATTTTTTCCAATGCTTGCCCCAAATGAGTTACATTAAAACAATACAAACTGGGGTTCACTTCCTTTACTAGCTTTTCTTTTTTTGTGCTGTCTCTTTCTTCTACTATTTTAGTCAGTTCTCCATTGCTTTTGCGTATTATGCGTCCGTAACCAAAGGGGTTATCTACAATTGTAGAAACAAGGGTGCATTGTCTGCCGTTTGCTACGTGGTCATTTACCAACTCAATTAGTGTGTGCTCCGTTATTAGGGGACCATCTCCGCACATAACGACAACATTACCTTGTTTTAACAGAGGCATAGCCATTTTTACTGCATGTCCCGTCCCTCGTTGGTTTTCTTGATAAGCTGTAGACACATCACAACAAAGTTTCCATTTCGATATTTCTTGCTTTACCAAATCCTCTTTGTGGCCGGTTACGATAATAATATGGGTTGCTCCTGCTTTTTCCAACGCTCTCGCACAATACTCCAACATAGTTTTATCAAATATTTTATGCAATACTTTTGGTAGTTTAGATTTCATGCGGCTGCCAATGCCCGCCGCCAACACTACCCCAGCAAAATTATGCATTTTTGCACCCTCCTTTGGAACTGCCGTTTTTTCTATATAACAAACTAAATCTTACACCAAACCTATCCTCTTTGTCAAGATGGGATTTTTTTACTTTTTGGGGTGTAGCAAAAAAAGTTGATGCATTTCACTTGGACATTTTTCGCTTGTTTCATTACCGAGTATACTATAGTTATTCCACTTAATTCTAGCCCTTTTTAAAATAAAATTAAGTGGAATAGCTTCCTAAATTCAGCAGTTTTAGTATGAATTTAAAGGGCTAATTTAAAA
>WRKF01000175.1 GCA_009778165.1 Defluviitaleaceae bacterium | reverse complement strand
TGACGGTGAAAATGTTGCTGTAAACGTACCCATCTCTTTTACCGTAACCGGGGAAGCTCCTTTCATTCCTGACCCTGAGCCGGAGCCGGAGGAGCCGGTGCAAACCCCCGAACCAACTGAACCTGAACCGGAGGAACCTGCACAGCCGCCCGGGTCGGGAGATTCTGTGCAACCACCTGGATCGGGTGGCTCGACACAACCGCCGGTATCGGAAGATTCTGCGCAACCACCCGGAGCAGGAGATTCTGTACAGCCTCCCAATCTGCCAACCGTACCAATCCCGACACCGCCTGAAGCTCAGCCTTCACTACCGGCAACATATTATACTATGCCATCGCCAACTGCCCCATCAGTGGTGCAATGGTCTATACCTTATGCCTCTTCGAGTTCGAGGGAAGCTGATGTACGGCGAACCACCGCAAACACAAGAACAACTGTAACGCAAGCACAAATCCGAACCGCACAAGATACACCACGTCGCTCTCATCCTTTTTGGTTGTGGCTACTAAACCTTTTAACCCGCATAAACGAGGAGTTGTCTTATGGAACACAAAGATATTAACTTGCTCCCAAAAATATATAAGGAACGCAAAAAAACCAAATTATTAGCAATTATATTAACAACCGTTCAGTTTTTTGTTGCAATAATTTTAATATCAGCTTGGCAATTTACCGGTTACATAGCATATACGCAGTCTAATCAACTGCAAAACATGCCCTATTTGTCATATCATCTGGTAGAAGCAAACCACACAGCAAACGAAGTGGCTCAACTTAGACAAGATATTTCGCAAAAATATGATTTGATTGCTGTTATGGGTCAAAATATAGGAAACGAGTATCACATAGATACTATATTGGAGAACCTGCCACCAACTTTGAGATTGCAATACATCTCTTATAACAACGATGGTCGCATTTTTGTTAATATATTAGCTACAAATATAAACTATGTACCAATATTTACAAGTAATTTAATCCATACCGGTTATTTTAGAGGAGTACAAATCGTAAATGCTACAAATATTGAGGGCGGTATAATATTTGGCATTGAAATGTTTTTGGTTAACTAAATAACTGAATAACTATAGGGGCATCCTCAAAGTTAAACTCGCTTGAGCTTGAGAGGATGCCCCTTTGTTGTTTGAAAATAGAACGGTTTTTAGCAGTTCTGTATTTCATCAAGGTATTTATTTTTATTTGATAGAGCGTTGGTACATACGTGCTACCGTATCAGACAGCATTGCGTTGGCAATTTTGTTATGAGGTAGTTTATGGCTTTCATAACTTAACTGAACGGGAGTATCTGCCATTACGGGAATATCTGCTGTTATAGGGCTATTTTCAAGAACAACATCCTCCGGCATTGTTTTTGTGCTTAAAGGAAGTGTGTGATACCTACTTAACTTTGCTATCTCTAATTGCATCGCAAGCCCTGCAACGTGGGAAGCTGCAAAATGATTTTGGTTATCCAAATTTGCAGATATTTGCGTATAGTTGTCGGTTGTCCTTTCTCGCTGTGAAACGTACGCACTATTGGGGGGTTCAAAATATCTTTCTTCACCATCATAACCATCTATCTCATGTGGTGCTTTTCCAAAAACGACATACGTTACCGTCCCATCTTCGTGGATTGTCATGGATATGCCTGTAAGACGACCACCACTAAGGGGGCGATGAGCGAGAGTAGCAGGTACTTTATACTCTAAAAACCATCGAACTTTATCAGTATATTTTTGACGAGCATCCGCATCATTTGCCATTTGCTCCAGTATATTTGGTGCTATGGTAACACTGTCCCAACTTCCATGACCTGCAACAATCTCTGCATTACTAATCGCCGCTTCACTATTATTCGGTACCGCTCTTACGGTTATACTAGCACCCAAGCTCTCCAACTCCGAAATTATGCTGTCTACAGTAACGGGTTGTCCTGTATGAGCTTGCATGTTGCTAAGCTCTGTAGCAAATATCTGTCCAAAATTTTGCGTGTCTGTTACTTGAAAAGTTGGAGTATACGGGGTAACATCCCCTACTAAGCCGGGTGTAGCGTATGAATTCGCTAAATTTGCTATTGTACTCATGTATCTATCTCCTTCTATCACTACATTTACTAATTTACTATTCCGTTTATGCTTTCACATTAGTATATCGACTGATTGAGGAAGCAACTTAAACTTTTTTGATTTAAAAAATCACATTCAAAAAACAAGAGAAAGTTAAGTTGTTGCGCTTGCTTGTTACGCTTGCATCAATTTCCCCATTATCTCGTTGGCACGGTCAATTACTGTTTTTGGTATGCCCGAGAGTCTGGCTACTTGTATGCCGTAGCTTTTGTCTACGCTTCCGGGTACTACCTTACGCAAAAACACTAGCTCTCCCATTACCTCCTTTACCGGCACACAATAGTTTTTGATTCCATCTATTTGCCCCTCTATTTGGGTTAGCTCGTGATAGTGAGTAGCGAAAAGGGTCTTTGCACCAATCTCCTCTACATTCGCAATATGTTCCAGCACTGCCCAGGCTATGCACAGCCCATCATATGTGCTTGTTCCCCGCCCTATCTCGTCTAATATTAAAAGGCTGTTGCGAGTAGCATTGTTTAATATATTTGCCACCTCGTTCATTTCCACCATGAATGTAGACTGCCCCGTGGCTAAATCATCAGATGCCCCCACACGGGTAAATATACGGTCTACCACACTTATCGTGGCACTTTTTGCCGGCACAAAAGACCCCATCTGAGCCATTAGGGTGATTAGTGCCACACCACGCATGTATGTAGACTTACCTGCCATGTTTGGCCCCGTTATTACACATATCCGATCATCCATATTTATTGTGGTATCGTTTGGCACAAAGGCGTGGTCTAAAAGCTGCTCCACCACCGGATGGCGACCTTGGGATATTTCTATTGCTCCGTCGGTGTTAACGGTTGGGCGGATATAATTGTTTTTTGTTGCAATCTCTGCAAGAGTTGCTAAAACATCTATTGTTGCTATTTTGGCGGCGGTATCTGCAAGCTGTTGGGCTTGAGCCGCGATGGTTTGCAACAAATCTTTAAAAATTTCTTGCTCCAAAGAATTTATGTTTTCTTCTGCCCCCAAAATTTTCTCTTCCACCTCTTTCAGTTTGGGAGTTATGTAACGTTCGGCAGCCGCTAAAGTTTGGCGGCGAATATAGTAGTCCGGCACCAAATCCTTATATGAATTTGTTACCTCTATACAGTAACCAAAAACACGGGAAAATTTCACCTTTAACCCCTTTATTCCGGTTATTTGCCTTTCCTCTTCTTCTATTTCCATTAGCCAGTCCACACCTTTTGTTTTTGCTTGCCTGTAGCTATCAAGTTCATCACTGACCCCTGGCTTTATAATTCCCTCCCCTTCTTCTGATATATGATTATCTATCAACGTGAAAATTGCAGGTAGTGTATCCATATTGTGGCATATGTCCACAATCATTGGTGCTTGCAGTGCTGTCATGTTTTGCTTTATTGCAGGCAGGCTTTTGAGGGAAGATTTAAGGGCTAACAAATGATGAGGTGTGGCACTGCCAATAACGATTTTGGAAACGAGCCGCTCTATGTCTTTTATGTCACCTAAAAATTCTCTTAGCTCTGCCCTCACAACAGGCTGACCGAAAAGCTCCTCTATGGCATCTAGCCGTGCATTTATTTTTGCCGTGTTCAAAAGGGGTTCTTCTATCCATTTTCGGATAAGGCGAGCTCCCATGGGGTTTACTGTTTTGTCCAGTACCCACAACAGAGAACCTCTTTTTTCGTTTGTGCGTTGGGTTTTTACCAGTTCCAAATTGTTTCTGGAGCTTATATCCAAAAACATAAACTCATCCGTTACTTGTTTTTTGATTGAACCAATTTGCCCTAAATTCCTCATTTGTGTTTGGTTCAGGTACTCCAGCAATGCCCCTGCGGCTTGCACCGCATTTTCATTATCTTCCAAACCGAATCCTTGCAGGTTTTTTACAGAAAAATGGTCGCATAGTGCTTTGTAAGCATTGCCGTGTTCAAATGCCCAAGGCAAAAATATTGTGGGCTTTATACCAAAAATGCTTTCTATTGTAGGTTTTATAGCTAAATTTTCCCTGACCACAATTTCTGCTGGGTTGTGCTTCGCTATTTCATCTATAACTTTGCGATCTTCTTCTAACGGATAAGAAGTTGCCTGAAACTCTCCTGTTGTAATATCTGCAACAGCCACGCCAAAACCGGTTTTACTACTGCTTACAGCCAAAATATAATTGTTTTTTGTGCTGTCCAACAAATTCTCTTCTGTAACCGTTCCGGGTGTTATAACCCGCACCACCTCTCTCTTCACTAGCTTGTTTTGGGTGGCTGCTTCTGTTATTTGCTCACAAATGGCAACGTGATAGCCTTTTTTTACAAGACGGGCTATGTAGTTGTCGGCTGAATGGTAGGGAATACCGCACATCGGTGCTTTTTTGCCATCCTTTTTGCCGGCATCTCGGCTGGTTAACACAAGCCCCAGTTCCTTAGATGCTATTTGTGCATCTTCAAAAAACATCTCATAAAAATCTCCAAGCCGAAAAAATAAAATCGCTTTTGAATATTTTTCTTTTATCTCCAAGTATTGTTTAAACATTGGTGTCATATTATCTACCTCGTTAGGATTATGTTGAATATATATAAGGAAAGTGCTGTAGCGGATTTTGGATAATCAACATAATCACTTAGCGGCAATGGCCCCCGTTGCAAAAGTTACCGCAACTTTTGCCCATGTTTATTGTAGATTTTAAGATACCCATTACTTTGTTAACGTAGTCGTTAAACTCCTCTTCGGCATTAATTAAACAAACAATATCCTCCTCTCCTTCCAGTGCCAATGACATATCTTTTATTTTTTTCTGTTCAGCCGCTATGTCTTGAGGGCTGTACAGTCTTTGGCGCAAATTTTGCTGATACAGAGCTTTGTAGGCAACATATTGTTCAAACTTCTGTTTTGCCACCGTGTTTTGCTCATAAGCTAACATGGCATCTTGTAAAACTTTTGCATAATCGCTTTCCATTATAAGATTACCTAGCTCTCTAGCTTTTTGGTATACCATTAGTGGCTCTCACCCCCCTTGCTTTCCTATCAAATAAAATGTTTTGCCATCTGTTATGTCCACATCTACCATTTGCCCTATTTGTTCCGATGTTCCGGGAAAATGCACAAGCAACCCATTGTTTAGCCTGCCTGTTAGAAGCTGGTCGTGGTTTTTGCTAAGGCTTTCTGCTAACACTTTTTGGCGTGTACCAATTTGGCTACGGTTTATTTTTAGGGCTATCGGTTTCAGAACATCCAATACTTTGTTAAAGCGTTCCTTTGCCACGGCTTCCGGGATTTGCTCTGTCATCGTTGCCGCGGTTGTACCTTCCCGCTTGCTGTATATAAAAGTATAGGCACTAAAAAACTCCACCTCCTTTATTAGATCAATTGTAGCATTGTTGTCATCTTCTGTTTCTGTCGGAAAGCCTACTAGTATATCTGTTGTTAGCACAATGCCGGGTACAAGGGCTTTTATCTTGTGAACTAGCTCCAAATATTTTTCTCTGGTATAACCTCTGCGCATTTTTGTGAGCAGGTCATTGGAGCCACTTTGTACAGGCAGGTGTAGCTGTTTGCACACTTTTTCACATTCCGCTATAGCCTCTATCAGATCTACCGAAAGATCTTTTGGGTGGCTTGTCATAAAGCGAATACGTTCCAACCCCTCTATCTCGTTGACTTTTCGTAGGAGTTGAGCGAATGTTATTTTTGCCTCCAATGTTTTTCCGTAGGAGTTTACATTTTGGCCAAGGAGCATAATCTCCTTTACCCCATCTGCAACCAAGTTTTCTATTTCCTGTATTATATCATGAAAAAGCCGACTGCGCTCCCTTCCCCTAACATATGGCACTATGCAAAAGCTACAATGGTTGTTGCAACCATACATAATATTTACCCCTGCTTTAAAAGGAAAAATGCGCTGACTGGGAAGGTCTTCAATAATTTCTTTGTGTTCTTTCCATATGTCTATAATTTGCTCGCTGGTTTCATAGCTATCATGTATTAGCTGGGGTAGTCTGTAAAAGTTAAATGTACCAAAAATAATGTCTACAAAATTGTAACTTTGTTTAATTTTTTCTATTACAATATCTTGTTGCATCATACAACCACACAATATTATTTTCAAATTTTTGTTTTGTTGCTTCAAAACCTTCGCTTTGCCTAAATTTCCGTACAAGCGGTTTTCGGCATTTTCTCTTACACAGCATGTGTTAAATATAATTATATCCGCCTTTTTTTGGTCGGCAGTTTCGGTGTAGCCCATTTCTTGTAGCATACCTGCTATTTTTTCGGAATCCCTGTCATTCATTTGGCAACCAAAAGTAGTGAGGTTGTATTGTAGGTTAGGGTTGGTTTTCCGTATTTTTTCCATAAATTGTTTTTGTATATTAAGCTCCTGGTGGGTAGCGGTTGTTTTTGTTTGTTCTCTTATCATAATAATTCACCTGCGTTTCTATGTTTACATTATACTTTATCGGCGTTTGCTATAGCAAATTAAGCGGAATTGCCACAGGGTGCGTTTCCATTTTGCAAAACGCATCCGATAAGTCTTGAAATTTTCTTTTAATTAGTATATCATATTACTGTAAATTAGTACATTTTCAAGGAGGTAAGAATAGAAATGGAAAAAGGCAATTTATCAATTAATTCCGAAAATATTATGCCAATTATTAAAAAATGGCTATATTCTGACACAGACATATTTTTGCGTGAGCTTGTGAGCAACGGCTGTGACGCTATTAGCAAGCTAAAAAAGCTAGCCGATATGGGCGATGCCACGTTGCCCGAAGGGCAAGAATTTGCTGTGGTTGTAGAAATAAACAAAGAAGAAAAAACGATAAAAATAATCGACAACGGAATAGGTATGACTGCCGAGGAAATAAAGCGTTATATTAACCAAATCGCGTTTTCCGGCGCCAACGATTTTGTAGAAAAATACAAAGACAGCTTGAGCGGAAATGAAATAATTGGTCATTTTGGCTTAGGTTTTTACTCCGCTTTTATGGTTTCACACAAAGTACACATAGACTCCCTTTCCTATACCGGCGGCACTGCTACCACATGGGTTAGCGACGGTGCAACAGAGTACACCATCAGCGAAAGCTCAAAAACTACCCGCGGCACAGAAATAACGCTATTTATAGATGAAGAGAGCGAAGATTTTTTGATGGAATACAAGGTGCGGGAAATTTTGCGAAAATACTGTACATTTATGCCGATAGATATTTTTGTGGAAACGGTTAAAAAAGAAAAAACGACCGAAGAAAAGGCGGATGAAGCGGGTGAAACAGGAGAAATAGAGGGAATAGAAGGAGCTGAAGAATTAACTCCAACACCAATAAACAAAGCTCCTTTGTGGATAAAACAGCCCTCGGAATGTACCGATGAGGATTATAAATCCTTTTACAAAGACATATTTAGCGACTTTAACGATCCTCTGTTTTGGATACACCTTAACATGGACTACCCTTTCACATTAAAAGGGATTTTGTACTTTCCTCGGCTGCGCCACGAGTTTGAGCAAACAGAGGGGCAGGTGAAACTGTTTTGTAACCAGGTTTTTGTAGCGGATAATGTAAAAGAAGTTATACCCGAATTTTTGTTGTTGCTAAAGGGTGTTATAGACTGCCCTGATATTCCGCTAAATGTTAGCCGTTCTTTTTTGCAAAACGATGCAAATGTGGCTAAAATGAGTGGTTATGTAGCCCGCAAAATGGCAGATCGGTTAAACAGTATTTACAAAAAAGATAAGGAAAACTATACAAAATATTGGGACCACATTAGCCCTTTCATAAAATATGGATGCATAAAAGAAAAAAGTTTTTACGAAAAAATGGAGCCTGCGATAATATACAAATCTACCACCAACGAGGAATATGTAACGTTGCAGGACTATTTGGATCGCAACAAAGAAAAGCACGAAAACACAGTATATTATGTAAGTGATCCAAACCTGCAATCTCAATATGTCAACATGTTTAAAGAGCAAGATATGGAAGCAGTTATTTTAGAAAAAAATGTGGACAACCCCTTTATCTCTTATTTGGAAAGCTACAAAAACGACGTGCGTTTCAAACGGATAGATTCTGACATAGCGGACCTTAAAGGGGAGAGCCAAGAGGCAGATAAAGAAAAAAACGAGGAAATATCTGAAATTTTCAAACAAAGCCTGGGGGAAAAAGTTAAGATAAAGGTAGAGTATTTGAAAAGCAAAAATGTGCCTGCGGTAATTTTACTTAGCGAGCAGTCCCGTCGCATGGGCGAAATGAGCAAAATGTTTGGGGGTATGGATATGGGTTTCCAGATAGATGAGGAACTTGTTTTGAATGCCAATAACCCACTGGTTCAACAATTGCTTACAAAAAAAGACAAAAAAGAAGAGGTAGAGCTAATAACGAATCATATATACGATTTGGCAAATATGAGCCACAAACAACTTAGCAGCCAGCAAATGAGCCGTTTTGTTGAACGTAGTAACAAGTTGTTGGAAATGGTTCTTGAGGAAAAATAGAAAAATATTACCATCGTCATCACCCCAAAAAATGTCAACCTCTTGACAACTTAACAGCATTTATAGTAAAGTTATAGTTGTTTAGCTTTAAAAATGGTTTTCTTTAAAGCTAGACAACTTTCGGTAATTTGTTTCAGATAGCAATAAATTAGCAATAAATTAATTTTCGTTTAAGCATTAAAATTTTTCGGAATAGAAAAGGAGATTTAAATCATGGCAGTAAATCTAAAAGGCAAAAGTTTTTTGACATTAACAGACTTCACCCCGGCGGAGATAAGATATTTACTTGACTTATCTCACGATCTAAAATCTAAAAAACGCAGTGGCATAATAGGTAAACAACTACAAGGCAAAAATATCGTGCTTTTGTTTGAAAAAGCATCTACTCGCACCCGCTGTGCTTTTGAAGTAGCAACGTATGATGAAGGGGGACATATTACTTTCTTGGATTCGGGTAGCTCTCAGATGGGCAAAAAAGAATCTCTGGAAGATACAGCGAAGGTATTGGGTCGCTATTATGACGGCATAGAATACCGCGGTTTTGACCAAAAAGTAGTAGAAGATTTAGCGAAATATTCCGGTGTTCCGGTATACAATGGGCTCACAGATGTTGATCACCCTACCCAAATTTTGGCTGATCTTATGACGATAGAAGAACACTGCTCCAAGCCTTTAAATAAAGTAAAAGTTATTTTTTGTGGAGATATACGAAACAACATGTCCTATGCGTGGATGTACGGTTGTGCGAAGATGGGTATGCACTTTGTAGCATATGGGCCAAGCTCGCTAAAGGTAGATGAGCAAGTTTTAGCAAAAGTGCAAGCAATAGCAAAGGAGACCGGAGCCACAATAGAAGTATCCGACAACGAGAGTTGTCTGAAAGGTGCAGATGCGATATATACAGACGTTTGGGCATCTATGGGAGAAGAGGATCAGATACCGGAGAGGGTTAAACTGCTCACCCCATACAGAGTAACGATGGAAATGTTAGACAAAACAGGAAACCCCGACGTTCTTTTCCTTCATTGCCTACCCGCTTTTCACGATTTTGAAACGAAAATGGCAAAAAGCCAAAAAGATTTGGGCTACGACATTCGTGAAGTAACAGACGAGGTTTTCCGCAGTAAGCACAGCGTAGTGTTTGACGAGGCAGAAAACCGTATGCATACAATAAAAGCCGTGCTAATCGCAACAACAGGCAGATAATGCAGATAATTAAGGAGGAAAAACGAAGATGAAGTTAGTGATTGCATTGGGGGGGAACGCTCTACAGTCCGGCAAGGGCGAAGCCACTGCACAAGCACAGTTGCAAGTTGTAAAAGAAACCGCTTCTTATGTGGGCGAAATTTTGAAAAAAGGACATCAAGTAGCCGTTGTGCATGGCAATGGGCCTCAGGTTGGGCGTATCCACTTGGCAAGTGAAACAGCTAAAGACGTTACTCCCGCCATGCCATTCGACGTTTGTGGTGCAATGAGCCAAGGGTATATTGGTTATCACCTCCAGCAATGCCTAGCACAAGCCCTAAAAACCCAAGGCATTAGCAAACCCGTAGTAAGCCTGGTAACACAGATGGTAGTAGATAAAAACGACCCCGGCTTCACAAACCCCACCAAACCCATAGGGGTTTTTTATTCAAAAGAAGAAGCGGATAAGCTGGCAAAAGAAAATGGTTACGTAATGAAAGAAGATTCCGGTCGGGGGTTCAGAAGAGTCGTTGCCTCTCCTCTTCCGTTACGTATTTGTGAAATAGATTCGGTTAAGACACTAATGGACGCAGATAACCTTGTTATCACCTGTGGTGGTGGTGGAATCCCCGTTATAGAAACACCCAATGGGCTAGAAGGGGTAGCGGCAGTTATAGACAAGGACTTTGCGGCAGAAAAACTTGCAGAAGAAATAAACGCCGATATGCTAATAATTTTAACAGAAGTGGAAAAAGTAGCAATAAACTTTGGCAAACCTAACCAAGAAAACTTATCCAGCCTAACAGTGGCACAAGCAGAAACTTACATAAAAGAAGGTCAGTTTGGGGTTGGTAGTATGTTGCCGAAAGTAGAGGCTGCTCTAAAATTTATAAAAGCATATCCAAACAAAAAAGCTGTTATAACATCTCTAAATAAAGCTGTAGATGCAGTGGAAGGTCAAACAGGCACAGTGTTTTCCAACACACCCTAACGCACCCTTCTTTTCCTTCGAGGTAAAAATAAAATTATGAGTACAAATGTAAAAGTAGCTATTTGGGGGTTCGGTGCGATGGGGCAAGGGATAGCACAAACCCTGCTCACAAAAAAAGGCATAGAAATAATCGGTGTTTGCGATATTAATCCAAATATAGTAGGCAAAAGTATATTTGACGTGCTTAACGCAAAAAAAACTCAAAGCAACGATGTGGTAATAAATAAATCTATAGAGGAAGCAATCAAACCAAAAAGTTGCGATGTGTGCATTTTAGCCACAGACTCCTTTACTGCCAAATCGTTCGCTAAAATGGAAACTCTTCTAAACTTAGGAGTTAACGTAATCACTACCGCAGAGGAAATGTCATACCCTATGGCACAAGAACCGGAGCTTTCCCAAAAACTGGACAAAATAGCAAAAACAAATGGGGTTTCTGTATTGGGAACCGGCATTAACCCCGGTCTTGTTATGGATCTCTTGGCAATCTGCCTTTCCGGTGCCATGACAGATGTTACAAAAGTAACTTGTAAGCGTGTTAACTCCCTGTCCCCCTTTGGAGTAACTGTTATGGAAGAGCAGGGGGTAGGTATAACAGAAGAAGAATTTAACAAAGGTGTTGCACAAGGAACTTTGGCAGGGCACGTTGGTTTTGCGGAATCTATTGCAATGATTTCCCACGGGATTGGTATAGAAACAGACGGCTTTGAACAGCAAATGAAACCTATTATAACAACAGTGGATCGCAAGTCGCCCCATGGGTTTGCCGCCGCCGGTCATTTGGCGGGGGTAAATATGACAGGGCAAGGAAAAAAAGGCGGAAAAGTTGTTATAGATATGATACATCCCCAACAAATAGAACCGGAGATGGAAGGGACTCAAACCGGAGATTACATAATACTTGAGGGTAGCCCGCCAATAAGTATGCAAATTGCTCCGGAGATAGATGGTGGCGTTGGGACGATAGCAATGTGTGTTAATTGTATACCGCAGGTTATTAACGCAGATTCGGGGCTGATAACTATGCTGGATATACCAGTACCTCGAGCCGTTATGGGCGATTTCCGAACCCTTGTTAAAGAAAATAAGAAAATAGCAAAATAAAGGGGGACGGTCGATGATAAAAAAAGGCACCTGGGTAATAATACAAAAAACGATACTCGCTCCGGATCAGAGACCGGACAACATACCGGAGGACACAAAACAAACTCCGCTAGTTATGTGGGTTAAGGGTTTTTTGCAGGAAGATACAGCCCTTGGGCAACCAGCCACAATAAAAACGAAAATGAACCGCACAGAAACAGGAACTTTACAAGAGGCAAACCCTCCTACCCTGGTGGACTATGGCGAATACGTGCCGGAGATTACACAGATTGGTACACAGGCACGAGAAATTTTGTTTAGTGATATATAGCACTAGAAGTGCTATAGTGGGGTTTTAACGGAGTGTACAAAATGAGTAATGATACAAGCTACAATGCAGTTATGGGTCGAAAATCCGAAATTTTAAAGCAGGCTACAAATATAGACTTTTCCCAATTTGAAATGGAAGGTATTGCCTTTGATTATGAAAAAATGATGGCAAGCATTGGCTATACCTTTGATCAAATAAAAGAAATACAACAACGGCAAGGGGTAGGAGATACGCCCATTTTGGAGTTGCGTAATTTGACAGCTCTTGCAAGAAAATGTGCAAAACCCGGTTACGGTGCAAGGATATTTATAAAAGACGAGGGGGCAAACCCAACCGGCAGTTTTAAAGACAGGCGAGCGGTAACCTCTGTGTATCATGCGAAACGGCTGGGATATAAGGGCGTGGTGGCAGCGACTAGCGGAAACTACGGTGCCGCAGTGGCATCACAGGCGGCGGCTTTGGGTCTTGGTTGTATTATAGTGCAGGAGTGCTATGATTCAAAGCAGGTCGGGCAACCGGAAATATTGGAAAAAACCCGCAAATGTGAAGCCTTGGGGGCAGAAGTTATACAGATGACTGTGGGGCCCGAGCTTTTTTATAAATTTTTGTTGGTTTTAGAGGAAACAGGGTATTTTTCTGCTAGCCTTTATTCACCTTATGGGATAGCTGGTGTGGAAACCCTTGGGGTAGAGCTTGCAGATCAGATACGTTCTATCACCGCAAAAGAAGGTAAGCAGAGAGACCCGGATGCGGTGATAGTAACCCACGCAGGGGGCGGCAATGTAACAGGCACAACCCGAGGGCTTAGGCGTAGAAACTGTAACAGCCAAGTTGTGGCAGTGTCTGTAAATTTAAAAGGTCTGCATATGGCTAGCGATGAGCATTTTAACCGTAAATCATTTACAACAGGGCATACCGGTTTTGGCTTTCCATTTGCCACCTGGCCCGACAGGAGCGATATGCCACGCAGTGCGGCTCGCCCGCTACGTTATATGGACAAATATGTGTTGGTAAACCAAGGGGAAGTATTTTACATTACAGAGCTTTTGGCTAATTTGGAAGGGTTGGAACGCGGCCCCGCCGGAAACACGTCCCTTAGTGCCGCTTTTGCACTTGCACAGGAAATGCCTCAAGACAATATTATTGTGGTACAGGAAACGGAATATACGGGAGCGGGTAAACATATACAACCCCAACTCTCCTTTGCCAGGAAAAACGGCTTGAACATTACCTTTGGTGAGCCGGACACAGAGGTAGCCGGTCAAAGTATTGTGTTGCCGAAACACCCTACCATGATAAAAGCGAGGGAAGTGGATCTTGGTAAAATGCGTAATTCGCTCATTCGCAACCACTTAGAACACGGCAACACCACGAAAGACAGGCTAAGCAAAATAGAGTTAGACTTTTTAGCGGAAGAAACAAATGTATAGCAAACGTCTTTTCACAAAATTTTTTATATGATTTTTATATAGTGTAGCTATTCCACTTAATTCTAGCCCTTTTTAAAATGAGATTAAGTGGAATAGCTTCCTAAATTCAGCAGTTTTAGTGTGAATTTAAAGGGCTAATTTAAAACGGAACTGCTATAAGGAGAAAAAATTGAATACCTTTGAAGAACGGAGAGCCCACCTAAAGGGTTTGAGTAACAACGAGTTGAAGGAGAGATTTTGGCAGTTATCGGAACAGTTGGTTGAACCCTTGCTCAAAATGGGGCATGAGAACACCACCCCATCTATAGAAAGAAGTGTGCTTTTGCGGATGGGTTTTTCCAGCTTAGAAGTGAAAGCGATTGTTGATAAGGCGATGGAGCTGGAACTGTTGGGTCATGGTGCAGGCAATATCGTGTACAGACTTTCAAAAGAGAACAATACGCCCATACGAGAAACCGGCTTGCAACTGGCAGGCGGTCAGCTTTGGGATCAAGCTACAAAAATATTTAAAAATTAAGACTGCCATGCTAACATACGATGAAGCAAAACAAGTGTTAACCCAAATTGTAGACACCCTGCCGGAGGAGATTTTTAAAGAGCTGAACGGTGGTATAATACTGCTGGAAGATACAATCGAAGACGAAAACGAGTTCCTGATATTAGGTCAATACCACGTAGAATACAATGGGTTGGGGCGCTACATTACTATCCATTATGGCTCTATGACAGAAGCCTTTCAAGATGCAACAGAAACGGAGTTTATACAAGAACTGACAGACGTGCTAAAACATGAGCTGATTCATCATATAGAAGATTTGGCAGGGGATAGAAGTTTGGAAATACAAGACGAAATAGATATTGCGGAAATGTTGAAACATATGGATACAGAATAATTTTTAGTTAGACCCCAAACAATTTTAGAACAATTTAAGGATAATAGGAGAAAACCAAAAAAATGGATAATCCAAACAAACGCTTAGAAATAGAAAAAATTTTAGAGAACCTAGAAAACTATCGCCCACGCCGTCGAGGTTGGACATGGCGAAAACCGGCAAAAAACCTAAAAATGAGCCATTTTACTTACAAAGAAGCGTCTGAACCCCTAAAGGAAAGCGTTCCCCTTATTACTGCTCACAACTTTGAAAACATAGACCCCCAACCTCTCCCTGTTATTACAACAGAAATAGCGTCCGGTCGTTTTGAGGACGATATACGCCGTATGCGTATGGCGGCACACCACGGGGCAGACCACATAATGGTTATCCGCACCGCAGGTCAAAGCCACTTCGACGGGTTGATAGAAGGATCACCTCAAGGGATTGGCGGTATACCGATTACTCGCAAGCAAGTAAGAGCGCAAAGAAAAGCCTTGGATATGATAGAAGATGAGGTAGGTCGTCCAATCAACTATCATTCATACGTTTCCGGTGTGGCAGGGGCAGATATTGCAGTAATGTTTGCAGAAGAGGGAGTAAACGGCGTTCACCAAGACCCACAGTACAATGTTTTGTATAGGAATGTAAACACAATACGCTCCTTTGTTGACGCTTGCGAATCCAAAAAACTGATAGCTTGGGCAGGGCAGGCTCAAATAGATGGTGCTCACAATGCAAATGCTACAGCGAGGGATGCCTGGAAAGTTATGCCCGAGTTGATGGTGCAACACGCAATAAACTCTGCTTTTTCCCACAAAGTTGGTATACCAAAAAAGAACATATGCCTTTCTACTGTACCTCCATCCCACACGCCGGGGCCCAGTGTTTTTATGGATTTACCATACGCTGTGGCACTGCGCCAGTTTTTTGAAGGATACGGTATGCGCGCACAAATGCACACAAAATATATAGAGAGTTCCACAAGAGATGCCACAGTGACTCATGTGCTAAACATGCTTATATCTAAACTTACAAGTGCCGATATACAGTCTACTATCACACCAGACGAAGGCCGCAACGTGCCTTGGCATATATACAATATAGAAGCGTTGGACACAGCCAAGCAGACCCTGTTGGGGCTGGACGGTCTAATGGAAATGATAGAGATAAAAGAAACGGGACCCCTTTGGGACACCGTTCGTGAGTTGCAAGAAAGAGCGGTGCTTTTTTTGGAAGAAATTATCGAAAAAGGCGGTTATTTAAATGCTGTGGAGCAAGGCTTTTTTGTGGATAGCGGGTACTATCCCGAAAGAAATGGAGATGGCATTAAAAGACCGATAAACGGCGGTATTGGTGCAGGTACAGTTATAAAACGAGAAAAGGATTATATGGCTCCCGTTACTGCCCACTATGGTTATAACAATGTGGCTCAATACGACGAAAATGCAGTAAATAATCCATCTATACTTATTGATGGCTGTACATTAGAAAAACCGGAAAAAATCATATATATAGACGAGTTGGATCAAACCGACAATGTTTATGAGAGAATGAAAGATATAAAAGACCATCATGCAGGAACTCTCCTTTCTCCCGAAATGGAGTGGATGGCGGATGGTACGGTAATGATTAACATGTGTTTTCCTACAGATATAAGCAGGGCACAAGCGGCGGCGTTGGAATGTGCCAAGGCAATGAACCTGAAAAATGTAGAGATTATACATAAAGAAGTTTTGCACAAAACCGAAGGCACTCGCATAGAGCTAAAAGGAACGCTAGACATTAATATCAAGACAGATGAACTGGTAATTCCAAAAGAGCCGGATTTGTTGAGCGATGATGAGATACGTGCCGATATAGAACAAAACCCTATGGTGATAGTTTGCGGCACTGTTGGTGAGGACGAGCATAGCGTAGGTCTTAGAGAAATTATCGACATTAAACACGGCGGTATAGAAAAATACGGTATACAAGTGCATTACCTAGGCACATCTGTACCGACAGAGAAACTTGTTAACGCCGCTATAGAGTTGAATGCCACGGCTATTTTAGCCTCTACCATAATAAGCCACGACGACATCCATTACAAAAATATAGCTAATATACACCAAATAGCAACAGAGATGGGTGTTCGTGACAAAATAACATTTGTAGCTGGCGGCACGCAAATTTCCCCGGAAATAGCAGTGTCTAAAGGTGCAGATGCGGCATTTACCAGAGGAACAAAGGGGATACATGTGGCATCTTTCCTCGTTAAATCACGTCAGAATAAAAAGGGTACAAGCTAAATGAAAATTGACCTTTTGGTGGCAGAGATTGGCTCTACTACCACAGTTTTAAATGCTTTTAACCGAATGGGTACCCCTGACCCTGTTTTTGTGGGGCAAGGGGCAGCCCCCACCACTGTACACACAGATGTGCTAACAGGTTTGCAAAATGCAATAGAAGACCTCTCAAAAAAACTGGGAGAAGATATTGTATACGAAAAAATGTTGGCTACATCTAGTGCTGCGGGTGGGCTTCGTATGACTGTACACGGCTTGGTCTATGATATGACAGTAAAGGCGGGGCAGGAGGCGGCTTTGGGAGCCGGCGCAAATATACACATGGCTACAGCAGGGCCTCTGCAAGACTTTGACTTGCAACAAATAGATGCCATTAACCCAAACTTAATACTTTTGGCCGGGGGTACCGACTATGGAGAAAGAGAAACGGCATTAAACAACGCTAAACTTCTTAGAGATATAAAATCAAAAGCACCCATAATATATTGCGGCAATGTTCAAAATAAAGAGATTATAAAATCGCTTTTTGAGGAAGCCAATCGCAAATTTTATATTACAGAAAATGTATACCCAAAGCTGGATCAGCTAAATGTGGAGCCGGTAAGAAAGATTGTACACCGCGCTTTTGAAGCGGAGATCACCGAGGCAAAAGGCATGAGCCATATACGGGAGATGGTAACAGGAAAGATAATGCCAACCCCCGGAGCTGTTATGGAGTGTGCAAAAATTCTGTATAATGAGATAGGAGATGTAGTAGTAATAGATGTTGGTGGTGCAACGACAGATATACACTCTGTTACAGAAGGTAGCGAAGATATTGCCCTTATACAAGTTTCTCCGGAACCGTTGGCAAAGCGTACAGTTGAAGGTGATTTGGGAGTTTATGTTAGTGCCGAAAGCCTTTGTCAGGTTGTTGGTATAGACACACTTGAAAAAGAGCTAGGTTTTGATATGAATTTAGCACTTGCAAGTTATGCCCCAATCCCGAAAACTGAAGAACAGATAGCCATTGCCACCACATTTGCTTGGTATGCTGCAAGTATTGCGATAAAGCGCCATGTTGGGAGTTTGCACCATACCTATGGCTCAACCGGGCGGCAAACATGGGCGCAGGGAAAGGATTTAACAACGGTACGCTGGTTAGTAGCTACCGGAGGGGCATTAACAAAATTGCCCAAAAGCAAGGAACTGCTAGAAAGATTGGCAAACATAAACCAAAGCGGCACTATGCTATACCCTCCCCCAAACACTCTGCAAATGCTACAAGACGCAAGATATATTATGGCATCGGTTGGAGTTATGTATAGCACCTACCCCCAGGAGGCCATAGCTCTATTAAAAAAGAGTTTGGTTTAGAACTTTGGGGGGCAGCCCTCAGGCTCCGTTATTTTAGTCCGGTTATTTTAGTAACAATTAAAATACCGGGGGTTGGGGGCTGGTCCCCAAAACAATTATTTTATTCTATATGAAAGGAGATTTTATGAAAGGAGAATATGTATCCAAGACTAAATATAGATCTGGAAAAACTAAAACATAACACCAAAACCCTTTTGGAAATGTGTCGTAGCAAAGGTATATCCATGTCTGTTGTCACAAAAGTGTTTACAGCAGATCCAAAACTTGTGGCAGTTTTACAAGACCTATCTGTAGACTTTTTGGCAGACTCCCGTTTAGAAAATATAGCTAATTACCCAAACAAATCTACAAAAACAATGCTACTTAGACTACCATCCATTCACAACGCTGTGGAAACTGTAAAGACTTGTGATATTTCATTTAACTCTGAAATTAAAACAATACATGCTCTTGGAGAAGCGGCGAAAAAGGTCGGTCTGAATCACGGTATTATGTTGATGATAGATTTGGGGGACTTGCGGGAAGGCATATATTACACTAATCAGGATCTGATTTTCAAAACAGCGGCGGATATCCTATCCCATCCCAATCTATCTTTGGCGGGTGTGGGAGTAAACTTAACTTGTTACGGCTCTGTTTTGCCCACCAACCATAACCTAACCACACTTTGCCAAATAGCAAAAAAAATAGAAACAAAGTTTGATACAAAAATCGACATTATTTCCGGCGGCAACTCTAGCTCCCTGTATCTGCTAGAGCGGGATGAGATGCCAAAAGAAGTAAACAATTTGCGATTGGGCGAGGCTTTGATAAGGGGTATGGAAACAGCCTTTGGCGAATATTTGCCATCGTTAAAGCAAGACGTTGTAACCCTGGAAGCGGAGATGGTGGAGATTATGGAAAAACCCTCTATGCCCTTTGGAGAGTTGGGCATGAACGCCTTTGGTGAAAAGCCTACATATACTGACAAAGGTGTGGGTAAAAGGGCAATATTGGCGGTAGGCAGGCAGGATATTGATCAAGAGGGTATGACGTGCCTAACACCTAATGTGGAAATAATAGGTGCGAGCTCCGACCACCTTATTGTGGATATTACCAATGCGGGGGAGTTTGTGGTAGGAGATACTTTAACATTTTCTCTTTCCTATGGTGCTATTTTGAAAGGTTTTACAAGTAACTACGTAGAAAGAAATTATAAGGAGGCATTATGAGTAATTCATCTGAAACAAAACCCAACGCCGGCAAGTTTTTAATTTTTTCCTTGCTAGGTATATTTCTATTCTTAACCCCCATACCGGATGGGGAAGGAGCCTTTAACATATTTTTGGGTATGATTATAGGCTGGATAAACGGTTTTTTTAACCCCGCAGGCGGTTTTTTGGGGATTGAAGGGTTAGACTTCCGACACTGGATAGTACTTGCGATTATAACCGTTTCCTTTTGTGGAACCGTTGCCGCCCAGTGGTTAAAGCCTAGTTTTATAATGAACAACCCTCGGTTAAAAAATACTTTTGTTGTTTCTCCACTCTACTTTGCAACTAGGATTATAGCTTTTGCAATTGTACTAATGCTTATTACTGGCAACGGACCCGATTCTGTTATAGCTGCCTGGACGGGGGATGTTATGATAGATGTTGTAGCCGGTATTGCTGTTATCTTTATCGTGCTTCCTTTAGGCTTACCTTTTTTGACAGAGTTTGGCTTTATGGAGTTTTTGGGTACACTCGTTAGAAAGGTTGTACGGGTACTGTTTACACTGCCCGGTCGTGCCTCTGTAGACTTGCTTGCTTCTTGGTTTG
This sequence comes from Defluviitaleaceae bacterium, assembly GCA_009778165.1. Lineage (GTDB taxonomy): Bacteria > Bacillota > Clostridia > Lachnospirales > UBA5962 > WRKF01. The sequence goes on along the minus strand of WRKF01000175.1, from coordinate 12,749 downwards.
GCTCTTCTGCTGCATCTATTGTTATTACAACAGGTCAGCTAGACAAAGGCTACTATACCCGCAGGGAGGCGGCAGTTTCTGCAACAAACTTTGCCACTGTTTCTATACCTTTTACCCTTGTTGTTGTTAACACCATCGGCTTAGATGGCCACTTTTTCACATTCTACGCAGTTATGGGTATAACCGTACTTATCCTTGCGATGATAATGCCCAGGATATGGCCGCTTAGGGGTATCACAAACACCTATGTAGAAGACGTAGGCAAACAGATACAAGAAAACGAGGATACAGGCGGCTCTTTGTTTTCCGCTGCTGTAACTTCAGCCACAAAAAAAGCCAATGCTGTAAATAGCAAAACTTTTGTATCGTCTATCAAAGACGGTTATTTGAGCCTTTTGCTAGACTTGGTGCCAATTATACTTGCTTGGGGAACACTTGCGCTTATGGTTCACGAGCTAACAGACGTGCTTGACTGGATTTCTCAACCGATGGGTTGGTATTTGAACATTTTCCAAGTACCGGACGCATTTGCATATGCACCTGCTACTTTGGTAGGGTTTATGGACATGTTTATACCTGCTCTGTTGCTTGGTAACGCCCCTATAAACACCCAGTTTATTTTGGGGGTATTATCTATTGTACAGCTTATATACCTAGCGGAAACCGGCGCTCTTATAATCAAGTCAAAAATACCTTTGGGTGTTGGAAAGTTGTTTGCAATCTTTATGATACGTACAATAATTGCTATACCGATTATTGTAGTGCTTACAAGTTTTTTGTTTAACCCATAGATCAGATGACAGAAGTCAGAGGCTAGATAACAGAAGTCGGATCTGACTTCTGTCTTTCTGCCCTCTGCCCTCTGATAAGAAAGGGAAAGAGCTTATGAATACAATTAATGTAAATTCTGAAATTGGTAAGCTAAAAAAAGTAATTTTAAAAAGACCTGGCAGAGAAATAGAAAATTTAACACCGGAGTATCTAAAAGAGTTGCTTTTTGACGATATTCCGTATCTGCCAAATATGCAAAAAGAACACGATGGTTTTGCACAAGTTTTAAGGGATAGGGACATAGAAGTTCTATATCTGGAAAATTTAATGACAGAAGCATTGAGCAATGACACGCAAAAAGAAGAATTTATAGACTCGTTTTTGAAAGAAAGCAACTATCTGTATGGCTATACTCTAGGCAAGGTAAAGGAGTTTTTGCTCAACTTTAGCACCGACAAAATTGTGGAAAGGATAATGGGCGGAATAAGAACAGACGAAATAAACATCCCGAAGAAAAAGAGTTTGCTGGCACTTACGTTAAAATATCCGTTTTATGTTTCGCCAATGCCTAACCTTTACTTTACGAGAGATCCTGCGGCAAGCATAGGCAACGGCATATCTATAAGCAAAATGAAAGAACCCGCAAGAAGAAAGGAATCTTTGTTTATCAAATTTATTATAGAAAATCACCCAATGTTTAAAGATTCAAAACCCCCTGTGTGGCTAGACAGAAATTATAAGTTTAGCATAGAGGGTGGAGATATGCTTGTTCTTAGCGAAAGCGTGTTGGCGATAGGGATATCCGAAAGGACAACGGCGGCTGCAATAGAACACATAGCCAAAAATCTATTTGCACAGCAAGGCAAAATAACGAAGGTTTTAGCTGTGAACATACCAAAAAGCCGTGCTTTTATGCACCTAGACACGGTGTTTACAATGCTGGATCACAATAAATTTAGCATTCACCCAAAAATATTGGATCAGAACGGCAAAATAGATGTATATATTTTAGAAAAAGGCGACAGCGAAACAACGCTGCAAATAACGCACAAAGAACAGATAGACGATGCTCTAAAAAGCGCCTTGGGGTTAGACGAAATAGAGTTTATAGCTTGCGGTGGCGGCGACGTAATTGCAGCTCCTAGGGAACAATGGGCAGACGGCACCAACACCTTGGCAATAGCTCCCGGCGTTGTTATAACCTATGATCGTAACGACGTAACAAACAAAATTTTTAGGGAACGCGGGTTAGAAACGATAGAGATTGCGAGTGCAGAGCTATCCCGCGGGCGTGGCGGCCCCAGGTGTATGAGTATGCCGATATATAGGGAAGATTAATATTGAAGTCGCTCATTTGTGCCCATTTGTGATAAATATGAACATTGTACTATATCAACCTGAAATACCTCAAAACACGGGAAATATTGCCCGAACATGTTTGCTTACAAACACGGCTTTGCATTTGATACACCCGCTGGGATTTAAAACAGACGAAAAATCCCTTGTTCGTTCCGGGCTTGATTATTGGCAAAAAATAAGGGTGAGTTATTACGACAATTTTGCACATTTTGTGCTAGCTAATAATAACCCCGCAATATATATGTGCGAAACGGGGGCAGATAACTTATACACGAATGTGCAATACCCAAAAAACGCCTTTGTGATGTTTGGAAGAGAAACCACGGGCATACCGGAAGATATTTTGCAACGATACAAAGAAACGGCTATCCGTATACCAATGGTACCGAATAGCCGTTCTTTGAATCTGTCAAATGCTGTCGCTATAGTTATTTACGAAGCTCTGCGCCAACAGGGTTTTGCTGAAATCGTGTAAGAGTCTGCTCAAAATCGCTCTTATGTCCTTTTTTTATTGATAAACATTCCCATAACAGCACCGCTAATCCCGCCCAATATATGACCAAACCGGGACACATTGTCTACAACGGTGAAGGAATATATTACTTCACGTCCGATAAATATTAGTGCAACCAAGATAAATGTAAGAGGCATGCGACCGCGCCGCATATTTGTGAAGGGAGTTAATAAAATCAGCATAAAAACTATACCGCTTGCTCCTAATGCACCCACAGTGAAAAAAGCGATATGGCTGAGCCCGCCTATTAGTGCAGTAACAATTATCATTAGTAGTATCGGTTTGGAACCGTACTTTTCCTCTACCATTGGGCCTATCAACAGCAGCATGGTTAAATTGCCAAAATAGTGGTCAAAGTTTGCGTGTCCCAACACATATGTGAAGAGCCGCAGATATAACAGCGGGTCTGTAGGAGAAGTGCGGTATATCACAAAAAGTGCGTTTGTTGAGGCATGGTTTGTGAGACCTCCTATTATTAGCACTACAAAAGAAATAATTGCGTAACTTAAAATTACCGGCGAGTTATAGTGAATTTTCATTTTTTTGACACCTCTAACTATCCTTATTTATCAATGAAATAATTTCATGAATCAAAAACATTCGGTAGTCCAGCTCGGCTATTTTATCAGCACAAACAACCAACTCATCGCACAGATGTTGGGGTATGTGGTTTTTATACTTATACCGCACATTATGTTCCAATGTTGACCAAAAATTCATTGCCTCTGTGCGAATTTGTAGTTCCACTGTTACATTTTCTGCTTTTCCCGCATAAAAAATGGGTATTTCTGATATAATGTGATAGCTACGATACCCGCTAGGTTTAGGGTTACGCACATAATCTTTTTCTTCCAGTATATTTACGTCTTTCATTGAACGCAAAATCTCCACAAGCTGTGTGATGTCTTTAGCAAAGGGGCATATAATGCGAATCCCTGCAATGTCTTTTATATATTGCTTTGCATTTTCTGCATTAACGTCTAAATGTAGGTTATGGAGTTTTTGGGCAATACTTTCCGGGGATTTCATGCGGCCCTTTATGTAACTTATTGGGTTGGTGTCGTGAAAATGAGAAAATTCTTCGTTAATAATACTTAGTTTAGTAAGCAAAGTTTTTTGTGCCCATTCATATACAAGTATCAATCTTTTTATTTTTACAAACTCTCCTTGTTCAAAGCGCAATTTTACCACCTCCATAATTTTTTGGGGATTATATTACTTCTGAAACAAATTACGGGGAATTTTCCCTACAATTTACTTTAGAAGTAATAACTACTGCTTTTACCTCCACCTTTAGTATAACACAATAATCTAAAATTGCATATAGGTTGGTTAATTTTTAGGGCAAACAGATGAAGCAAAAAAGCAGGGGAATAGCACACGGATGGTGTAATAATGGGGTTTTTGGTGTGAAAAAAGCATGTTCTAATGCGAACTATGAAACTCTTTATGTGAGACTTTATGGCTGACTTTATGAGTCACTTTATGAATGAATGTATCAATTTTGATTTGAAATTTGACTTGTGGCGAGAAATATTAAATATATTATACAACATGTGCTATGGACAAAGCAAGAGGAAAGTTGCGACTAGCCCCCGAGTTTTTTTGTGGTTTTTTTGTCTCATGAGTTTGTCATGGTCCGGGCAATTCGATTTTTTATGCTTCTGTCATTTTGCACAATAACATCTTTGATAATAATCAAATTTATGTAAATTTGTAGTGTTTTTTGGAATGATATAGTATAAATTTTGTGGAAAAATACAGGTGAAAAGCACTTGTTTTTTTTTTTTTTTTTGTGATATTATACTTCATGTATATATAAAAATGTTGTCTAAAAAGGCTATTTCACTAAAAATAGCTTCCAAAATCCAATTAGGAGGAAACATTATGCAGTTAGAACCTGCCCTCCCGGACAGCAACCAATCTGGTCAGGGCAACAAAGGCGACAAAGAGCTTTATCAAACTATAGCACAGCTTTCACATTCTACCAAAAATATAGAACAAGAGCTGCGGCAAATGCACAAACTGTACCACCACGAGTTTCAAAAAATGCTTGCCGGCATGGAAAAAGAGCTAAAAGATTACAGAGATGCCAGGGCAGGTCTTATTTTTGACTCTATTTTAGGCGATATTTCCAAACTATATGCAGACAACATGGATCTGTTGGAAAACGACCCCAGCGGCAACATAGCATCTTTGTTTGACGATATGCTCTCTATCTTGGAAGGTTATGGGGTAAATATGCACAAAAGCAAAGAAGGAGACGCAAGAGATCTGTACTGCACACAAATACGCCAAAAAGTAGACACAGCAGAAAAGCCTAAACATGGGCTTGTTGCAGCTAGCCACGGTATTGCTCTTTCCAAAGAAAAGCGGGCGTTTGTGAAAGAACGTGTGGATATTTATTTTTATAAAGAACCCGCACAGCCGAACCCGGAGCCGACACCAGCGGAGCTAGAACCAATGGAGTTAGAGCCAGCAGTGTTAGAGCCAGCAGAACCAGCACCACCGAAACAAGAGCCAACAGAACCAGAACCAACAGAGCCAGAGCCAGCAGAACAAGAGCAGGAGGAAAATTAGCAATATGGAAAAAATAAAAACATATGGGATAGACCTAGGCACAACATACTCTGCTATTGCCCATTTAGACGATACCGGTCGCCCCGAAATTATTGATAACCCAGACGATCCAAGCACACTTTTGGCATCTGCTGTGTATTTTCAAGAGGGGGGTGTGCCTGTTGTGGGGATGCAAGCAAAAGAAGAAGCAGAGATGTACCCAGACAGGGTTGTGCAGTTTATAAAAAGGGAGATAGGAAAAGAAGATGCATTTCCAAGGGAGTATGATGACCAAACCTACAACGCCGTAGAAATATCTAGCTTGATATTGAAACGGATTGTGGAATATGCCAATGCCCAGGGGCATGATGTTAAAAACGTTATCATAACCTGCCCTGCATATTTTGGAAACGACGAGCGAGAAGCCACAAAACAAGCCGGTCAACTGGCGGGGTTAAACGTTTTGGAGCTAATTAACGAGCCGACCGCAGCAGCGTACAATTTTTTGTCAAAAGAGTTTAAGGAAAACAAAAAAATATTAGTGTACGACCTGGGCGGCGGCACGTTTGACGTTAGCTATATAGACTATATAGTTGATGGTGAAAAGACCGTTGTAGACGTTAGGTGTTCTGATGGCAATGACAGGCTTGGGGGCAAAGACTGGGACGACAGGTTATTTAGCTATTTGAAAGAACTATACATTGGCGACCCTGCAAACGATTGCGACAGCAACAAATTTGACGAAGATTTTGATCTGCGGCAGCTGGTTCGCAACAAGGTAGAAGATACAAAAAAAGCACTGTCAGCAAGAGACAAAACATCTGTTAGGATAGAAAACACTAGGTTGGAAGTGCAAAAAGATAAGTTTGAAGAAAGAACAAAAGATCTGCTGCAACAAACAATTGATGTTGTTAATTTTGTTTTAAAAACTGCTGATGCAGACAAAGATGCCGTGGACTTGGTTTTGCTTGTGGGTGGCTCTACAAAAATGCCAATGGTGAAAAACGCTGTTAAAGCAATGTTTGGCGATGAAAAAGTGAGAGAGGAAGACCCGGACAAAGCCGTTGCAAAAGGGGCTGCACTTGCTGCTGCTGCAAAGGTAGACGGTCTGCTGCAAGAAGTGTTTTCTATGTTTTCTAAAGGTGGCGGAGATTCTGACGAGGAAAGCGATCAAATAGAAGCAAACAAAGGGTTTGAAATTTTGGCAGATTTGGTAGGAGAATCAGCAGCTGAAGAAATCGCTAATTTGAGCGGCGACGATTTGGCTACGGCAGTTGCGGAGATTACACCTGCTGTACCTACCGCCTTTGAAGGGGGTATGAAAGTTTTAGACAGACTTCCCCGCTCTTTTGGCCCTAGAGTGGCACAGTTTGGCAATAATCTTGTTAGTTACGTTGATAACTTGATATTTATGGATCAAGTAGTGCCGGTTGAAATGACAAAAACGTATTCTGTGCAAAGCGATAACGCACCTATGATAAGAACTGCCCTTTATGAAAACAGGGCTGTTGAGGGCTCTCCGCCCATACATTTAACGGAAGCAGACGGCTCTGATGCCCATCTCGACCCCGCTCTGCAGGTCAAAAACTTGGGCGAGGTTACAATGCCGCTACCACCAGGAACGCCCAAAGGCACAGCGATAGAAGTTACTATACACGCAAAACTTAGCGGTATAGAGCTTTTTCTAAAAAACCCCGCCACAGGTGAAGTTGAGAAGCTTGAGAGAGACTCTGAATATATACTGTCGCGGGAAGAGTTTGAGCAATCTAAACAAAAAATAGCGGCAATAGAAACAACAGGGGAAGTTGGATAGGCAGAGGGCAGAACACTAATTTTGGCCCCTGATAATTTATTACTTTACTACTTTATTACCGAAAGGAGAAAAACACTATGTGTCCATATTTTGATCCATCATCATCTAAATGCAGGGTAACCCCATGGGATTCTGCAGCATACCAAGAAGGTAGCTTTAAAGAGGGCTACTGTGAAAGCAGTAGCGGTGGCTACAAAGAGTGCGGTAATTATGAAGCCGCAGAGCGTAACGATTACAAGATAGAAAGGTAGGACGTTAAGAACGTAGGTTTTTTTGGGGGTATTATAATACCCCCCTTGTTGCCAAAGGAGATAAGGTTTGTATCATGGTAAAAATAATTTTAATAGTAATAGGGATACTCCTAGCTATAACTTTTTGGCAAGCAACAAGGGGACTTTTTTTAAAGTTAAACAACCACAAAATCGTTTAGCGAATTTCAAGGAGAATTTACCGTGAAATCAAAAAAAGAGATTAAAGCAACTGCACGTGAAACCGTGGCAAAGCAACGTATTATTGCAATAACCACTTTACTACTATTATCTGCAATTACATACCTGGGTGGGTTACCCAACTTTCTGTTTCCACAATTGGCACTAACCGGACTCATCTCCCTGGTGACGCTTTTGTTTGTAGATACCGTACTTATCGCCAATTCTTCTGCTGTATTTGCAAAAATTTACAGAGAGGAACAGACTTCTGCAAAGGAGATCTTATCGGGCTTTAAGGTGAATTATTTTGGGAAAGTCGGCGGAATGTTGCTGATTTATCTGTTTACATTTCTTTGGTCGCTGTTGCTTATCGTTCCCGGGATTATTAAAGGAATAAGTTATTTTATGACACCGTATATTTTGGCAGAATATCCAAAAGTAAAACCGAGAGATGCCATAAACCTTTCCAGAAAAATGACATATGGTTATAAAATGAAACTTTTTGTGGCGTCTTTGTCGTTTATCGGTTGGGGTCTGCTGCACGTTCTAATTTTTATCGGGCTGTCTATCCCTGTAACATTTCTATTTTCAGGCGACTCTTTTGGTATGGAAATTACGGAGACGCTTTTGGCAATCATAGTGTTTTCGGTATGGTATTTCCCCTATATTATGGCTACATTTTCCGGGTACTATAACGAACTGTTAAACAAAGCTCTTGCAGATGGCACCATAGCTCTTGCAGATGGCACCATTTCAGAAGTAGCCAAACCAACCACTACACCAAAGCCTACCATATCGTTGGGAGCGGGTACTTACAGCATGCCGTGTTACAAATGCGGCGAAACATACATGAAAGATTCTAAAGGTGGCTTATGTAAAAATTGCGGGGAAGCATTCGAGCGATTAGTGGAAGAAGACAGAAAGTTGAGGGAAGAAGAAAACAGAAAGTTTAAGGAAGAAGAAGACAGAAAGTTTAGGGAGGCACACATGAATCCAGAACAACTGCACAAAAAAGCAGAACATTTACTAAACCAAGAAAGAAAACCACAAGAAGCTCTAAAACTTTTTAGGCAAGCAGCTGCCGCAGGGTATGCTTACTCCAAGTTAATGGTAGCCATTGTAACACCAGATTTTAACGAGTGGGTACAAAACATGAAAAGCCTAACCACAAGCGACTCCGGGAGCATTAGCTCTATAGCACAGATTCAGCTTGGCATAGCATATACAGGGCTAGACTACGGAAATCCCATGCTCAAAAATTTTGAGCCAAATGAAATAGCTGCGATACAAAACCCGGCAGAGGGCTTTAAACTTATAGAAAAAGGGTTAAGCAACCACGACGTACATGCCAATCTGTACTCAACAGATTATTTATCCCTAGCCAACGTTTACAGAAACAGAAACAAAACAAAAGACGGTGTAACCTTTGCTGACCAAAAAGTTGCCGTGGTTTTTCTAGAAAAAGCTCTACAAGTTGCCAAATCTAACCCTTATGATGCCCCTCGTGTACCTCTTATGGAACAGATGATAAACTCCTCCAATAAGTTTTTGCAAGAAAGGCGCGAAGCGTACCAAGCAATGGATGAAGTAGTGGATTCAGATGGTTGGAAAGCAAGAGAAAACGAGCTTATAAAACAAGCGGCCACCGTGTTGCAAGTCGCAGGCTTTCACATAAGCTATGAATAAAAAAAACATGAGGCTTTGCCCCGCTATACCCATGTTTTGGGAATTGTCGTGAACTTAATTTCACGACAATTCCCCGGGTACATAGAAATTCCATAGGAGAACTTTAATTATTATGGCTATAAACATCGGCATATTTGATAGGAGGTTTAACTTATTTATGGGAATATTTTGGAAAATAGTTATTGCGGTTTTTGTCTTTACATCATTGTTGCTGGGCATAACCGATTTTGTATACGATCAGGACCCAAGTGGCTTGATTTTTACTGCTATTCTTATAGCTATCGTTTGGTACGTGTTTTGGAGACGTAAATCGAACGCATACAAAAGTAGCCGAGGAACCGGACCCCGCATGCCGTGTTACAAATGCGGCGAAACATACATGGAAGATTCTAAAGGTGGCTTATGTAAAAATTGCGGGGAAGCATTCGAGCGATTAGTGGAAGAAGACAGAAAGTTGAGGGAAGAAGAAGACAGAAAGTTTAGGGAGGCACACATGAATCCAGAACAACTAGCACAAAAAGCAGAACATTTACTAAACCAAGAAAGAAAACCACAAGAAGCTCTAAAACTTTATAGGCAAGCAGCTGCCGCAGGGCACGCTAACTCCAAGTTAATGGTAGCCATTATAACACCAGATTTTAGCGAGTGGGTACAAAACATGCAAAGCCTGGCTACAAGCGGCTCTGAAAGTACTAGTAAATCTATAGCACAGATTCAGCTTGGCATAGCATACACAGGGCTACACCACGAAAACCCCCTGCTCAGAAGATTTGAGCCAAATGAAATAGCTACGATACAAAACCCGGCAGAGGGCTTTAAACTTATAGAAAAAGGGCTAAGCAACCACGACGCACATGCCACCTTGCTCCCACCAGATTATTTATCCCTAGCCGAGGTTTATAGGAACAGAAACAGAGCAAAAAACGGCGGTTCTATAACATTTGCTGACCAAAAAGTTGCCATGGTTTTTCTAGAAAAAGCTCTACAAGTTGCCAAATCTAATGATGCCCATCCCCTTGTACCTATTATAGAACAGATAATAAACTCCTCCAATAAATTTTTGCAAGAAAGGCGCGAAGCGTACCAAGCAATGGATGAAGTAGTGGATTCAGGTGGTTGGAAAGCAAGAGAAAACGAGCTTATAAAACAAGCGGCCACCGTGCTGCAAGCCGCAGGCTTTCACATAAGCTATGAATAAAAAAACATGAGGCTTTGCCCCGCTATACCCATGTTTTGGGAATTGTCGTGAACTTAATTTCACGACAATTCCCTGGGTACATAGAAATTCCATAGGAGAACTTTAATTATTATGGCTATAAACATCGGCATAGACCTTGGCACAACATTTTCTGCCGTGGCTGTTACAAACAGCAACGGCGAACCGGTTATAGTAAAAAACAGCTATGACAGCAAAACAACCCCATCTGTTATACAGTTTGCAAACGGGGAGGTTTTGGTGGGCGAAGAAGCCTACGACGCTTTTAAAGCTGGCGAGGACGGTTGTGCCACCACCTTTAAACGACACATGGGCAACAACGACCCGTGCTTTTACACAGACGACAACGAATATACAGCCGAGCAGTTATCAACTATTTTGCTAACCCACCTAAAAAAAGAAGCAGAGCAAGCGCTGAACACTTCCATAAACGAGGTTGTGATTACTGTACCTGCCTACTTTTTTTCTGCTGAACGCAAAGCAACGCTGAGAGCGGCCGAAGCGGCAGGGCTAAAAGTTAAAAAACTGATAGACGAACCAAACGCAGCCGCCCTGGCATACGGCTTAAACAACTGGCGGCAAAACGCCAATATTTTAGTTTACGACCTGGGCGGCGGCACGTTTGATGTTAGCATGGTTAGGATGGACGGCACAGGCGAGCTTAGAACTGTATCCACAAAAGGCAACCACATTTTGGGCGGCAAGGACTGGGACAAACGCCTGGCAACCCTTTTGCTGGACAAAATTGCAGACCAAACATCACCACAAACAAAACACGATACAGAGCTAGCGACCACAGTACAAGGCCTGGCAGAGGGCATAAAAAAGAAACTATCTGCACTGGAAACAACAAAAGTTTCTGTAACTGTTCCCACATTTGGCAAAATAGCGGTAAATGTGTCGGCGGCAGAGTTTAAAGAAGTAACAGAAGATCTGCTTAACCAAACAGGTCATTTGTGCCAGTTTGTTTTAAACGAGCTTAACATGTCTGCAAGCGATGTGACAGATGTGCTACTCGTTGGCGGATCAACAAGGATGCCTGCGGTAGCCGAGTTTTTAAAAAACATGTTCGGCAAAATGCCGATATCCCACATTAACCCAGACGAAGCCGTGGCACTGGGCGCAGCTATCCAAGCCACAAAACAAGACGACACCTTTGCACCCCTGGCAATAGAAACAGTGGACGGCAGCAAAATGGTAGACCTGGGTAACCTGATGGAGCATAGACCTGTGCTGGAAAGTGTGAAAATTGCCGATTTGGCAGAATTAACTGTTAGGGAAACAACAGCACACGCCATGGGTATAATAGCCGTATCTGAAGATAAAACCCACTACTATAACGAGGTTATAATACCAGCAAACCACCCCCGCCCTGTCCGTTTGGCAAAAAAGTTTAGGTTCTATACACAGGAAAATTTGGACAACACGCTGGAGCTATATGTGTTGCAAGGAGCACACCGAAACCCGCTCGAATGTGTGATACCGAGCAAATATATAATAACGGGCATTAAACACACAAAAAGAGGTGATGTGATAGGCGTTGTTATACGTGTTCAGTATAGTTACGACAAAAACGGGGTTGTACGTGTGCAAGCACGGCAGGGCGAAGAGGATACGGATCTGCCAATAACCGAAGCTGCCGTGCCGGACGACATGACCAAATATGGCAGGTCTATAGACCAGAGTTCGACTGATTTTGCGCTACAGCAGGGGGCTGCCCTGAACCAGGGGGTTGTTCATAAATACAAGCACATAACGTTTAGCAATGTGACGTGGGAAAGGTATGATAATATAGAATTTCACGCAGACGGCTCTCAATATAACGAGCCAAAAGAGCATGTTATTGCAAGTGAAAAGTCTATAGAGTTTCACGGGTACAATATTAGTGCAATGGACGAAGGGGTACATTACACGATAGATGCTCACAGCAATTTTGAGATAGAGTGCAATATAGACACAACAGGCATTAGACCGCACCCTGGCGGGCATGTTAACATAGTGCTGGGCATTATTGCGGCACAGTTAGACGAAAGCGGCGGCGATATACTGCTGGCGGGGAAGTCTGTAGCGAAGGTGGGTTCAAAGTTTAAGTTGAAAATGGCTGTAACAAATGGCGGTTATTATGAGGTTTACATAAATGATAAACTGGTGGGCAGCAAAGAGGATATATCAACAGGAGATATAAAAGCCAGCTTTGGGTTTGAACATGACTCACACCACTGCCCGCATTTGTCCCATGCTTATATTACTGATATTGAAATGGTGCAAGGCAGCGAGCCAGAAGACGAACATGCGGAGCCTTGGGATTAAAAACCTTGGGGCTTTGCCCCAAACCCCAGCAGGGGGCCAGCCCCCTGCACCCCCGTAATTTGTCATACAAGGCAGCTGATTAAGGGGTCTAGG
>WRKF01000174.1 GCA_009778165.1 Defluviitaleaceae bacterium | reverse complement strand
CCCCCCCCGAAACGGAATCGGAAGGTCTCCGGTTCAGGCATCGGTATAAGGGTAGGTTTTTTATTGAATAGGCTCATATTAGGTTCTCCTTTTATTGGTTTTTATTGCGGTCATTACAGCTCTGCTACGTGTTTTTCTATATATGCCACATCTTCCGGTTCCATAACGGCTTTGGCGTACTGTATAGTTTGTGTTAAAGTGTCCAAAACCTCAATATCGGCATCTTCGTATGCTTTTTTAACGATTAGCAAACTATACAGCTTATCTTTTTGGGCCACCCTCGTTTCTGTAGCCATGGTTTTCCTCCCTTTTTAACCCATAATGGATATTTTGGGCTAGTTTAACCTATGTGTAGTAAAGTGCCACCCTATATCTGCACGATATGCCGTTACCAAATAGTCTACCAACACATTACCGGTTATCGCTCTATATATAGCGGTAAAGTCAAAATTGTCAATAGCATAGGTAATAACTTCAGCTCGTTCGTGGCCTCCGGCAAGAACCAACTCCCGCCCCTGTTCTAACACTTGAATATCCATAAAGTGAGGGGTGCTTTCCAAATTTTGGTTTGGGATAGTTATACTAAAATTATCGCCCCCAAAAAAGACAGTTCTAAGTTCCAAAACAACGCTTTCTAAAGATGTACCCGGTGGGGTTGCCGTTACCGGGAACATTACATCTGTTCCGAACGGTCCCGAAGTGACATTTGCATTAAGCGACACACTGTGTCCCGTTGAATCGGTTACGTGCAAAGTGGCATCTATGCGTGTTTCTTGCCGCATACCCTCGTAGTCCATACCGTGCAACACCAGAATGAAGTCGGCACCAAACCTGCCCAACCGTTCCAACACAAGTGTGTTTTGGCCAATAGGCATGCGTATTTGGTTTTCTATTATGTTTGCCAAAAGCCCTTGCACATTCATGCTTTGGTTTATTGAGTATGTAATAAATGTGTTGGAAAACATAAGGTTAAGATCGATCCCACCGGTGCCGATTGGTTCGAAGTCGATGCGTCCCAAAATACGGTTGTCTCCTATATCAAAAGTTTGGTGATCATAGAAAGCGTGAGCGGAGACCCCTTGGTTTAAAAATATGTTTTCAAAACTAAAGCCGCTATAGTCGTATACCAATTCGTAAAAAACACTGCTGCCGCTCGCTGCAAACCTGCCTCCGGTTACGGTCAGGACGGATTCGCCCAGTATACTGCTATGGCGGGTGTTTAAGTGGAACGACGGCATACGGTGCAATATACCATAGAACTCTATTGGAAACGCAACCTCATCTCCTGTGTGTATATTGACTATAGTTAGCAGAACCCCGCGGGCATCTGTATGGATTGGCTCAAAGGAAAGCCTGTCGCCTACAGCATGTCTGAAATGTCTGATGGAGAGAGGGTATTGTCTGCCTTGATCGTCAATTAACTGTACAGCATAGTTTTCCCATGATATTGTGTTACCAAAATAGAACACAGTAGCAAAGTGGTCTATTAACATGCGTGACATAAAGAAGTTACTGCTACCCGTGCCTCTTTGTTCAGATACAAATATGAAGTTTGCACCACCGGCACCTATAGTTCCTTGGCTAACCACTATTGGTCTTTGACCTTCTTCTGCCATGTCTAAAGGTGGCAATGTTGGTGTGAGTACCATGGCGGCAACAACGCCAATTACCGAAAATATCAAAATGGCAGCAGCCAAACTAATGGCAACTTTTTTGGTTGCAAATTTGTTCATGCGATCCAAATTTGGGACTTTAAATTTTGATGTTTTGGGAGGCTCAAGATCTTCAAGACTCGGCTGCTCCGGTGGCTGCTCTTGTTCAGATAGATCCGGTTCAGCGTCTGCTTCTTGCTCCAACGGTGGTGTGTCTAGGTTTGAGGTTGCCGACATACTCTCTATAACGGGGTCGTCTGTATCTGCACCCAGCTCACGCAAAATAGCAGCCAGATCTTCATCTGTCAGAGGTTGGTTACTATCATAAGGATCCTGTTCCTCTTCTGCTGAAACAGTATCGGCTACATCGGCTGTAGCATCTGCTACTTCTTGAGCCGGTTCTTCCTGTGGTGGTTCTTCTTGCGTTAACACATCTTCAGCCAAAGTTTCTTCTGCTGCAACGTTTTCTTCCAAAGGTTCTTGGGCGACAACATCTTCTGCAATATCGGCTTCTTCTTCCGTCGTTCTTCCGGTAAGCTCATTCATGATGTCTGCCATTGCTTCGTCATTGTCGAGCATTAATGCGTTTTCCAATTGCCCCAACAAATCTTCGGCATCTTCCCCGTCTTCCCCCCCTTCCGTTTCAAGGGAAGCATTGCTTGCTTCCGATTCGTTTTGTTCTTCCTGTCCTTCCAGTCCAAGTTCATCCAATGCTTCTCTTAATTCGTCTTCGTTCACTTTAGACCTCCTTTTCTATATGTTTGTGTTTTTGCAACAAGTATCACAATTTAGCACTTTTGTTGGTTTCAGGGAAAAGTGCTATAACCTCCGGTTGCAATACTTACGCAAACAGTGCTATTATAAAGCCTATCATTGGACCTCCTAGCATTATAACTACTAAAGCTATAGCTATTATTTTTGCCCAACGTCTTTTCTTGTGTGGACTGCTCATTTTTCACCATACCTTTCCAAAACAGGGTTTGATATAAACAATATTATTAGTTATCATTAGCTATGTTAATTATGCTGTGGTTGGCGTAAATTTACAACCAACCACCATATAACTACAAATTTAGTGAATGAGATAAAAATCTTGTAGGTTTTACCTCTTCTTCGTAACGTGTTTTAACGATAGACAGATACAACATGTCTTTTGCTCTGGTCACTGCCACGTAAAACAATCGCCTTTCTTCTTCTATATCTTCTTTTGTGTGACTCCTCTCATGAGGGATGAGGCTTTCTACACAGGATATTACAAAAACCACTTTATATTCAAGCCCCTTTACACCGTGCATTGTGCTAAGCTGCACACCGGTGTCTTGTTGGTTGTTTTTATTTTTAACAAAATTTTCTGCATGAGTAAGAAAATCTTGTACAGTTTTAAAATTTTTAGAAGATTCTGTAAGCTCACTTAAAACCTCATATAAGCCTTTATGCCCTATTTTTTTGAAAGCAGCGTATTCTTTTATATAACTATTGTAGTCTATAACTTTTCTTATATATTTGATAGAAGAAACGGGACTCATCTTCTTCAATTTAGAAAGATGAAAAACCAGCTCCTCTATGGGCTTTCTTTGCCAATGTTTGATATGGCGGCTTTTACACAATTCGTCAATTAAACAGGGTTTCCCTTTTAAATTTGCAATAATCCCTTTGTTTATATAGCGTTTTGGCTTGTTCACTATCCGCTCCAAAGCATCATTGTTATTTTTGTCAAGAGCCAGTTGCAAGTATGCAAGTATATCTTTTGCAACGAAATGCTCATATATAACGGGCATTTCCTCTTTTGACTTATAGGGTATATTTAATATGGAAAAAGCGTCTATCAAGGCACGAGATTGTATATTGGTTCGGTAAACCACACATATTTCATCTAACTCGATATTTAGTTGGCGTATTTTTTTGGCTATGTAGACAGCTTCTTGGTCTATATTCTCCGTTTTTATTAAAATAGGGAAATCCCCTTGGCGGTTTGTGCCTTTTATAATTTTTTTGTATCGCAGGTCATTGTGCTTAATTATATTGTTAGATAGTTTTATAATTTGATCACTGCTGCGATAATTTATATCCAACACGGCGGTGGCAGTGCCTTCAAAATCTTTTGGAAAATTCAACAAAAACTGAGGCCTTGCACCTCTAAATTTGTAAATACTTTGGTCATCATCACCTACTATATAAATATTTTTGTTTGTTTCGCACAATAATTTAATTAAGTGATATTGTATTTTGTTAATATCTTGGAACTCGTCTATCATTATATACTTATACTTTTGTTGCCATTGCACTTTAATTTTTTCGTCGGAAAGAAGTAAATCATAACATTTTGTTAACATGTCATCAAAATCTATTTTGTCATGTTCTTCTTTATAGGTTTTGTACGTTTTAAAAAGTACCCTAAACTCGGCTTCTTGTATAGCCAAAGACTTATAAAAATCTATGTCCAACAAGTCGTTGTTTATTAGGGATATTTCTAATGATACAGATTGTAATGTTTCTTCATCCCAGTCTATATCAAGGTCTTTTAGTATAGACTTTAGCACTGCCGTGCGTGCATCTTCTATTAATAAATTGTTGGTAGTAATGTTTGTGTGTCGGCGCAATATCCTAAAAAAAAGACTGTGAAATGTAGAAAATGTAACATTGCCTTTCCCTCCAATGGTTGTATAACGTTGTTCCATGTGAGTTGCGGCTGCTTTTGTATAGGTTATTACTAAAATGTTGTTGGGGTCTATACCATTTTCTATCAAATACTTTACTCTGTGAGTAATTACAGTTGTTTTTCCACTGCCGGGTCCTGCTATAACCATCATTGGCCCTTCTTTATGGAATTTTGCACAACGTTGCCCTTCATTTAGGCTAATTTGGTTCATTTTTCACCCTTGGTTTTTGAAATTAGTAATATGCACAAAACCTTATTTTTTTAACATCAATATCTTTTCAAAATTATACAGCATTTTTTTAAATATAGCAAGATTAATGTAAATTTTCTTTTGGTTTGAACGATTCGAGAAGTAATTAGCCGATAATTGAAAGGGGTTAGCTGTTTTGCCAACATCATCTTGTGGATTTTGTTTCTTACAATTCCGACGAGTAAACAAAGCTATTTAAGCTCTTTTAGCTCCCTCTCAAATGACACTACATACTTTTCCAATACTCTGACAAACGCAGTCAATTCTTCATCGGTGAAGTTATCCCATGCGGCAGATTCGGCATCTTCTAGGGGTTTCAGTACCGATACGGCATACTCTTTCCCTTTGTCTGTTATAAGTATATCCTTATTTCTTCGGTCTTTGGCTTCTTTTAGCTTTACAAACCCTTGCTCCCAAAAAGATTTTATTATGGCATTTACAAGCTGCTTTGGCAGGCCAAGTTTTTCACATATGTCTTTTTGGGTATAAATTTCCGTTGCCTCGTACAAAAATTGCAAGATAATAATAGTTGTAAAATTCACTCCCACCGCTTTTGCATAAAGGTCAAATTGGCTATTCATCTTGTGCCACGTTTCCTTTAGTGCGGAAAATAACGCTTTTTTAGTATCGTTGTCCATATTTTACCCCTTTCTTACGCATACTTATATTTTTTCTTCATCACTTTGAAGAAAAGCACGGTCATAATAATTGCTAAAACCTCTGCCGCCGGAATTGCCGCCCAAGCACCGTTTAGGCCAAAGATTACCGGCAGGGTCAAAAATGTAATGAAAACGAAGATTAGTGTTCTGAACAGGGAGAGTATCGAGGACACCACTCCGTTGTTTAGTGCAGTAAAGAACATTGATGCAAAGGAGTTAAAGCCCATAAGTACAAACCCGGCGGCTAAAATTCTAAACCCTGTTCTTGCCATCTCGTGCATGGGTATACCTACAGGCACATCATAAATGCTGATAAGCAAGTCCGTAAAGATGAATGCCAAGGCCATTGCAAGTGTTGATAAAACGCCTATCAATCGCAAGCTGTTAGAGAATACTTTCTTTAGATTGTCTGTATCGCCTTTGCCGAAATTGTAACTGATTATTGGCGCAACCCCTGAGGAATAGCCTACAAACAGAGCTGAGAATATCCCCAAACCTGCGAACATTATACCTGCTGCTGCCTGTGCTTCTGCACCGCCTAAGTCTAGCAGAATGTTATTCATCAGCACAGCCGTAATGCTCCCCGCAAGCATTGTAACCATTTCAGAAGCACCATTTATACAAGTTCTGCCCAATGCCCGAAAATCAAGTCTTGGCATGACAAAATATAACTTGCCGCTTCTAATGAATGTAAAGTATCCTAAACCCACAATTGCGGGGAGAGTGTATCCGATGCTTGTTGCAAGAGCCGCACCTTGCATACCCATATCCAGCAAGTAAATGAATACAAAGTTTAACGCCGTGCTTGTAATGCCGCCTAACAAGGCTGTTATTGCCCCATAGTGTGCCTTGCCAACCGTAATCAAGAATTGTTGGAAAATAATGCCGAGTATTGTGGTTGGCATGAACCACAAAAGCGGTCTTAAATAGTCTAATGCCATGCCACGGACAAAATCATCAACACCCAAAATGTTAAGGATCAAGTCGGGGAATAGCAGCCCAACAAGCATGGCAACGCCCGCCACTATTACCGCCACAAGTGTGATAAGGCTAAAATTTTGCCTGCCTTCTTTTTCTTTCCCTTCTCCGATTTTCTTTGCAATCATGGCATTGCCGCCCACGCCCAGCATAAAGCCGATAGCAAGTGCAAACGAAAGGAACGGAAAAACAACGCTTACGGCAGCTAACGCTATAGGGTTAATAAGCCTTGAAACAAAAATGCCGTTCACTATTCCGAATGTACCCATTATCAACATAGATATAATTGTTGGGAATGAGAATTTCAGAAGGTGTTTCCATGTCGGGGTTTTTGTGATACTTTCGGCCGCCTTGTTGGATTGCTCTTTTGCGGCTTTGAAAACAGTTGCATGTTTGGTGTTCTTAATGTGATTTTTTGGCATAATCTCCTCCTGTTGACAGTCCAATATTGGACAGTCTTGATTTATTACTATTATAACTCAAGACTATATTATTTGTCAATAGGTTTCGGTAAAAAATCACGGAAATCAATTTTCACCGGCACATGTGAGGAAATATTGCATGTTATATATAAAGCTTAAAACACCCCCTATAGCCTTTGTAAAATGCAAAGAATAGGGGGCTTTTGCGTTTATTACAGAAGAAAATATCAATCAGCACAAGAAACTTGTAAAGTGCAAAACGATGTGTTTTCCCATATATCAACAAACTGTGTTTGAAATTCCGTTTCTGTTATTGTGTAAACCTTTTTAAAATACAATTTTTCAAAATCATTTAAATTAGCCTTGATTCCAGCGATTCCTATTTTAGCTCTATCCTCCATCCAAAACTTATGACTATTTAATGATTCTGAAACAGAAGTTCTGGTTTTTTGATTTGCTTTGTTTTTTTCCTCATTGTACACTAATATGTATATTAGGTGCTCTTTAACATGAGACAAATCTTTTTTAAACAGCTGCATATACGTCAAAAGACTATAAACAATTTTGGCTGCCAGATTTTTTTTAATCGCCTTGTTTTCTTTTTCATCTCTGGCTATTTTGCCGTTTTTAAATTCTATTAAATAATTTTCGTTTTTAAGATTACAACAAAACAAAGCATCTGTTGATGAGATTTTTTCCGAACAACCTAACCCTGCTATGTGTTTTTCAGTAAGATAATCGAAGTGTATAACTTCTAATTTAGAGTTGCTCAAATATTCCTTGTTGGCATCATCAAACGAAATGTCCATTAAAGTTTTTTTGAAATCAACCAAATTTATTCACCCCCGTTATCTAGCTTCTGCAATGGGGCGGCCATTTTTTTGTATATTTGCTCTAAATTTCCTGTAACGTTATGTATTTCAACACCATTATCAGCTTCTTCCGCCAAATAGTATTTAGTTATTTCACATATGTTATGCTTTTTAGAATACACATCAAGTGCATCTAAAAAATAAGGGCTATGAGTGTTTATAAGTATATGCATACCTAGCTCTTTTTGAAGTAAAACAATAACCTCTGCAAAAACCAGTTGCCACTCTGGGTGCAGATGCACTTCAGGTTCGTCCAATATCAGTGTTCCGCCTTCTTCAAGGGAGCCATTGTCCAGTAGTTTTTTGAACATAGCAAAAGTTTTTAAGCCGGATGACAAATTTTTCAATTTTATACCTTCAGAAGATCCCTTTTTTTCCATGTAGAAAAAATGGTTTGTTTGTTGCAAAATTTTACCCGGTATTACTTCTTGCAATTTCTGAAAAACTTTATCAAGCCTATTTTTCAAAAATAGCGTTTCTCCAACGTTAGGGTTTTTACTGTTATTGAGAAAGTCGGTAAGCAACTCTCTATGCGAAAATTTGTTTGTAAAAAAACGGGCTTCCGCATACCCTGGATATATGCTGTCCAAAACATAAGGGGTATCTATGTAAATAGCTTGTTTTTCAGTGTCAATTACAGTTGAAATGTTTTGAACATTATTGTCGTTTATCGTAATCTCTGTATCAGATTTCCCTGTATTAAAGTTTATCTTCGCAATACAATCAGGCAAATATATATTATTTATCTGCTGTGCAAATTCGTGGTTTAAATATGTCGAAAGATTTTCAGAAAGCAAAAAAACGTCAGATAATTCATATATTTTCGTCAATTCTGACACGCATGTATACAAGCTATTTTCATTACCTATCTCCAGTGTACCACTTTCAAACTTAGGTGCATCGCTTTGTATATACTCCCATAAGGTTTCTTTTGTAAGAGTAGACCCTTTGTTAAACAAACTGTATATTTTATTGGGGGCATCAAGTGCCTCTGAATATGTATCATAGCCAAAATAATAAAATGATTTATTCGATTCAATGATTCTGAGATTAAGCCTCCTTATCTCTCTATGAAACATCGTTTTTTTAATAGTTTCTATAGTTTTATTTGTATTATAAAAATTATTAATAACACAAAATAGAGTTTTACTTACTGTACTTTTGCCAGTATTGTTTAACCCCGCTATAACGGCTATGCCTTTTATATCTATATTGGCTATTTTAATTTTTCCAAGGTTTTCTATTTTTATAGTCATAAGTTATCCCTCAAAAATCGAAAGAACAGTATCAAAAGCTTTTTTCTCTAATTTTGCTTGTTCTGATTATAGCATGGTCACAAAAATTAATCAAGATAAAGAATGTAGCAAACACGGAAATCAATTTTCACCAAGCCTCAAAACCTCTCCAAGCGGGCATGGTATAGCAGTTCCGTTTTAAATTAGCCCTTTAAATTCATACTAAAACTGTTGAATTTAGGAAGCTATTCCACTTAATTTCATTTTAAAAAGGGCAACGAAAAGTTAATTTGCTGTATAGAGATGCGGGACACGCCCTTAATATTACTCTCAACTACTCTCAAAATAAACTCACTGGTTTTTTTGGGTTGCCTTTCGTTTAAAATTTTTTGCTCATTTGAACACTGCTCCATATAGCATATACTACCGAAACCGCAATCAACCCCCAAAAAGCAATCCAATTAAAATGCTCAGGTGGTCCAAAGGATTCCCACATTATAAAAACCATAAGTAAGCCACATAATAAAAACGTAATTGCCTGCTGTCTGTATACAGCTTTTTTGCCTACTTTTGCAAGTTTAAGCTCCCGCTCTTCTTGTGATAACCAAAGCCATGGGTTGGTTATAATTTTCCCTTTACAAAAAAAACTTAACAAAGCAATCGTAAAGCATATAATGCCCAAACTGCCAGTAAAAATAGCGACTCCCATCGTAAAAAACACCTCCTTAAAACCACGAAATTAAGGGTCATTAATATTGCTAAAGGCAAAAATATAATTTTACCTAAAACCCCTGTTAAAGCTATTTTATTTATCACACCTATATTTGCATTGTCAATAAATATATAAACACAGTATTTTTTATCTTTTAAACTCTATATACTTCCATCGCACCTATTAACCAATTTATACATCGTCTTTCTACTTGCTTTATACCTTATTGCTGCTGATGTACTGCTTTGTAAGATTATGGGTTGATGTTGTGGTTTACTCATGAAAAGATTCCATGCATGAAGCCTTTTACAATAGATTCAGCGACTGTATCTGATAAATCGCCTTTACCTCTAAACCACAAAATAATATGGGCATTAAGCAAAGAGATGAATCTAAACGCAAGCGCCTCCTCTTTTCCTTCCAGATTTTTGTGTATGGCTGAAATGCTTGCGAACATTTGTGTTAGCGTTTCATGTTGCCGACAGCTGTATTTTTCGGCAATTACCGCTGACTTTGATGCTATTGGAGCGGAGTTAAGTGAAATGTTGAGCATATAAAACTCTTTGTTTGCGACTGCAAATTCAAAAATCCCTTTTGTTACACGTATCAAAAGCGGATTAACGTCATTTGCGTAATTTTCGGGGTCGGGTACATAAGTACACAACCGGTCTAACGTTTCATTTAGTTTAGTGTAGTTTTCGCTTAACAGGCTGTCTAGCAAGCCCTCTTTATCACCGAAAAAATAATATAGCGTAGGCTTGGTGATTCCGACCGCTTCAACTATTTCATTAGGGCTTGTGCTTTCGTAGCCCTTTTGCGAAAACAAAGTCAATGCCCATTTTAGAATGTCGTTTCTGCTGTTGTTTTTCATATCTTGCCATCCTTAATAAATTTGGCGAGATATTCTTTAGCATCATCAAAGAGGGTAATGGCTTGATTCTCGGATAAATCTGATGTGCTGTAGCGAAGGGCAAACTTCGCCGTGTTATCAATCGTTATCAGTCCCACTGTTAAGAAATTCTGCGGGAAAGCGGGGCAAATAAACTGAACGCTTACCCCGAATGAATAGTCGCCCGGTGTCTGAACCCCAAGGTTTGAAATGCCAAAGGATTTGTTTGTGCGTTGTTCGCCCAATGTTGTGGCGAGCTTTTTCGCCGCTATATTATCATAATCTCCATAGGCGGCGAACGGTGCCGATGAGATTAGAGAAGGGTCAAGTAAACTTAGCAGATGTATTACTTGATAGCGATATTTGGGCTTTTTTAGCTTTTCACGCAATCTCGCAGGCACTTCTTCCGGCGAAGCAACGACTGTAGCAATGCCTGTGGTGAAGTTTCCCATTGCGTCTGAAACGTCGTGGTACATTTCGCTACGTGTGCTTGCTGCACAGCCAAGCCTCACTTCTTTTTGCCCCAACCTATTTAGTGCGAATACAAACGCTGCCGCAAAAATCTCATTTACCGTCAACCTGGCTTTTTGGCAAGTAGCACGAATTGTGTCAACAGATTCTATGTTGTTTAAATATAAACCGGGCGGGAGTTCTTTGCGGTAACCATGGAAAAGCTCGGTGTACTCGTTATAGGTGAATCGTTTTCCTGTCTTGCCCCACTTCTTGTTTAATGACTTTGCGAACAATTTCATCAATAATCCGGCTTTTCCCGAATCCTTAACAAAATTTTCTTTAGGCAACACGCTCGCTTTATCAAAGGATTTGCCATCTAAAGCGGACAAAATATCTCGGATTAGATTCAAATAGCCCAAACCGTCACCGAGGATGTGATGCCCTAATATCATTATGTCGGTAGAATCGCTTTCTACAAAAACGCCTATTTTAATAAGCCCCTTATCCCACTGAAACGGAATACAGTCATTTTTTGCGTACCAATCAGTCAACGTAGTCTTTTCGTTCAGAAATTGGACATCAACCTTGCCACCGCTGTCATAAAACCATTCGCCGTTATTATTTGCTCTAATGGTTGTTAAAAGGATAGGGTGGCGCTTGACCACAATATCTATCGCCATTTGAATTGATTCGACAGTAAAACCGTGCTTGATATTAACACTAAAGCATACGTTGATATTTGGCGAAAACAGATAAGCGGTTTCACTTTGCAGCTTATTTTCCATGATTAGCCCCTCCTGTGCATAAGCACTTAATATTTTATATACCTGCAAGTATATTATATACCAAGAGGTATATAGCGTCAAAGGGCTATTTAGCCACAAATTTCGCACTTGCCCACAAAAGACACTACTAAAGCCCGCTTGATAGTGGGTTTTAGAACATTCCAATCTTGTTGGTATAATGAAAATGAAGATTAAAATCAATAAATTTAGTGTAGCAAAAAAAGTTGACAGACCTGTTTTTAAGATTATGGATCAAGGGGGGAAATGGCGGAAATTCTTGGTTGAGTCTTTAGAAATTGCTTTTAAAGATACTTTTCTAATGCGAACTATGAAACTCTTTATGTCACACTCTATGTGAGACTCTTTTGTGCCGTTTTTTTGCCGAATGTAAAATCATGGGAATTTTAAAAACCTTAAAAACAAGCCTTTTTTAGTGTTTGAAGCATCGAAAAAGGCTTGTTTGTGCTATTGTTGCTATTGTAGAATATAATATTTATATTTCTGTATTATTTTTCTCCGCTTCTGTCCCTTTCCGCTCCCCGCATATCAGTAGAGGGTACTATGGTGAACCCGAACTCAGCGGCGAGTTTTTGGCCACGTTGATTACTCCATTTTGTATGCTCTTCCGGTGTCATATGTTTGGTTTCTTCATACAATTTTAACCTAATAGCCTCAATTTCAGTTTCACAATGGGTTGTTTCATACATATCTTTATACCTCCATGGGACTTGCAATAGTTATTGGGCTGTAACCCTCTCTAATATTGATAATGCCCGTCATAGCTTTTGTTTTTAATTTATTAATATGTCTGAAATTCAAGCTAAATATATATTGCATGTTATTTACCGTTGCAACAGCTATGTGTAAACCATCATAGCGATATTTCACAGGAATAACAGACTCATTAACATAAATATCCGCTAATTGTCTTGCTTCTTCACTAGCTTTTAAAATCTTTATATTATATTTGTCAATTAAAGCAAGCATATTTGATTTTTTAGGGTTACTCGCCATTTCTATTTCATCTGTTACATAGAAGGAAGTGAAAGCATCATACTTCCCCGCTTTTATTTCTTCAAACAGCTTTACAGTTGAAGCATGTGCTTCCCTTTCTGTATCAAAGTAGTAGTTAAACATTGTTGTTTCTAGGTATATCTTAGGTTTACGCATTTATATCACCTTTGTTATCTCTAGCTACAGTTTCATCTATAGCTCTGTTTAAAAAGCCGTTTAGACTTTCCCCTTTGGCTGCTTTGGCTGCGGCATGAGCTTTCCGAGCCTCTCTTTTTCCTTTCCTAGTTTTAACAGTGCAATATTCAAAACTTTCTTTATCGTGTTTAGCGTTTGCACGACGCTGAGTATAGCAATCAAATACGAATATTTATAATACAATAAAAACGTTGCAATTTATAAAAATTGCAACGTTTTTGCTTATTTTTTTAACCCGGTTTTAATTCTGTCGGGGTGGTGTATAAACTTCAAACACATCTATTATTGAGCGGTATATGCTCTGTGCCATAACTGTGTGCATATATGGATTTGATAACATTTGCATATCTGTTGGGTTAGACATAAAACCTAGCTCCAGCAAAACGGAGGGCATTTCGGTGTAGCGTAGCACTGTAAAATTGGCCCTGCGTACACCTCTGTCAAATGTGTGCAAATCTGCCAACAAGTTATCTTGAAAAATTTCGGCTGTCTGCTCTCGGGTTATATTAAAACGGTATTCCGTATAATTCGGCCAAAAGTATACTTCTGTCCCATGGGGTATGGTCGTATAAAAAGCGTTCATGTGGATGGACACAAACAGATCTGCCACATTATTTGCTAAAAATGCTCTGTTAACCAATGGTACAAACTCATCCACTTCACGAGTAGCAAATACTCCAACACGTGGGTTTTGTCGTAACATATCATATACCATGTTAGATATGATAAGCACCAAATCTGCCTCGTGGTATCCAAAATGGATCGCCCCGGGATCCTCACCACCGTGTCCCGGATCTAGCATAACTATATAGTCATACACCTCTCTTGGGGAAAATGTTCGGATAGTGATACCGTCCTGTGCATATCCATATGCGTCTGTGGTATAGGCTGGTTCATAATATCCCTCGCCTGGCTCGCTATATATCCCTTCGCCAATCTCTGCAAAAGCGATATTTGCACCACTGACTATAATGCTGGTAAAACCCTGATACGTAACAATATCTATATAAGTGGAGTAGGGGCTGAAAAATTGTATGGTACCGTAACCGAAATGGTCAGAGTAATCACCATCCAAGATAAATACATGACGCAAATCTCGATAGTAATGGTATACCATAATATTTTCCAAAGTTACGTTCACTTCTTCGCTATTGTGAAGTGCTATTGTAGAATCTGCCCTGTTAAAGGTAATGTTCCTGTGGGTAGGCGGTCCTATAACTATAGTCAGCATATTGCCGAAAATTGTGTATGTATAGCTAATGTCGCTTAGCAATTGTGCAACTACTTCTACATTGCTATCGACTTGTTGAGCTTGTATATGACTAAAAAAGTTGCCTTCGAATGTATAATTTTGTAATTGATGCTCAAAAATAGCCGAAGGTATGGTAACCGTTAATGTGTATTGCAAAAATTGAGCGATATTAAAAGCAGGTGGCATCGTTTCCCCCACAATTACAATATAATCGTTGTAGTATGTAGAGTGAAAAGAGATATAGCTAATGTTATTGGTTATAAATTCTATATATAACCTGGTCCGATCATAGTTGAGTCTAATATTGTAATTTGACACAAACTCCATATCGAAAACTACTCTGGTAAAGCCATTTTGGCGTGCCATCCGCACTCCGTAAACCAGGTCTGAAATACCGTAAAATGCCATATCGGCATAAGGCACAGAATTGTGTATATCTATAACAATTCTGTTGTCCAACACAAAGTGTTCTGCGTAGCTTATGGGAGATGTTGCCTGTATAGCAAAGCCGTTGTTTTCGTAAAATGGTGTAACGTCTGTTATGGTTGTGCCGTAAAGATCTCTGGGAGTAATGTAGCTCGTACCCTGGACCCATTGGTATGACGGCGGTGTTGTGGGCAGGAGTGGTGGCAGTATGGCAGCAGGTATCTGCTGAACATCTGCATAATAACCATAATAGCCGTAATGGTCATAAGAACCGTAATAGCCATCTTCTATCACCGGCAATGTCGTATAATACGCCGCTTCGTCATCTTCGTCGTCTATAACAGGGGGATCGAACATACTACTGCCCTGCAAAACCAATATAGACATTATAACAAAAACTCCACAATATTTTTTTGCACTTTTTTCAAATTTTTTAATAATACAACTCATTTTTTAATAGCCCTCCGTGTAATTTATTTTACTAATAAGATTATATCACAAAATAAACTCACAAAGATAAAATGAAACAAAATTGTAAGAAAAGTAATTTGAAGATTAAACTCAAACAGCTTAAACATAGTGCCGTACTTTACGCAGAGCATTTCTTGCGTAGTTGTTGCGGTCTATATTATAAGATTTCTCCAGCAATTGCATGGATTTTCCATACTTTTCTTTGTTAAATCGATAAGCACCTAAATTATAGTAAATTTTAGACTTGATTTTAATGAGTTCTCTAACCATTATAAATAACCCCAAAACAAACATTAGAACTCCAAGAAAAAACATAGGTACAAAGTTTGTGAAAAAACCAATACCCAAAATGGGAAGTGAAGCAATCACCATACCCAGTTTGAGATTTAGGCTTTGCATGGGGAGCGTGGGTTTTGGTGGATCTACCGGCGGGGGCGGATCTGCCTCTCTTTGGGTGGGACCCGGAGGTGGGGTGGCAACAGCGGCAGCGGCGGCTGTAGCAGCAACAGTAGCAGCAGCAATTTGCAACCCTTTCACAACATGGTCATAATTTTCCGGTCGCGGTCGCGGATCCGGTAGCTTTGCGGTGGCTCTCAAAATCTCATAACGAGATATTCTGTTGTTTATCAGCATAAACATAATATGTATTGCTCTTCTCAGGTTTTGCCCCTTTTCGCTCCTTACCTCCGTAGATATGCTCAAAATATAATATTTGTTTTCCACATATGTGTCCATTGGGGATACAACGATAAGATTGCGGTATGTATCGTAAGCAATATATGTACGCATTATATACCCTTCTGTATCCATAACGTGCATTGTCTTATTCGTTACGCTGGCTTTGTCAAGCACCAAATTAAATTTTATGTACCAGTATATTTTTTCTGCCTTATCATCTTCTATTTTTATTTTTAGCTTTTGATTTAAATCACGCATTGTGGATGTGACACGAAATCTATCGTCGGACATATTTTCCCCCTTTTAGAGCTTGTCTAATATTTGCTTTATTACCTCTCCTGCAAGAATCATTCCGGCGACAGAAGGCACAAAGGAAACGCTACCCGGCACTTGGCGGCGAAATGTGCAGTGTGCCGCCGCTCCCTGGGGGCAAATACAGTTGCGTTTGCAACTTAGCTCTCCTTGGTTGTCGTCCGGCTCCATTGGCAACTCTTGAGAATATACTACTTTTAGCTCTTTTATACCACGGCGACGCAACTCTTTTCTCATAACTTTTGCTAATGGGCAAATTTTTGTTTCAAAAATATCAGCAACCAAAAACCTGGTAGGGTCTAGTTTGTTGCCTGTTCCCATACAGCTTATTATTGGCACAGCACAATCTTTTGCACGCTCTACCAACAGCAATTTAGAACTCACTGTATCTACAGCATCTATTATATAATCATATTGGGTTAAATCAACATGTGTATCTTTGTCGTAAAAGCACAGATGGGCATTTACAGTTGCCTTTGGGTTTATGCTCATAACACGCAGTTTCATTTCGTCTACTTTGTTGTTACCAACATTTTGGCTAGTTGCCATTATCTGTCGATTAATATTTGTCAGGCAAATATTGTCGTCGTCAAAAATAGATATTTTGCCGACTCCGCTACGAGCCAGGCCCTCTATTGCAAATCCTCCTACTCCACCAACGCCAAAAACTGCCACATGACTGCAAAAAAGCCGCTTCATCCCCTCTTTGCCAAAAAGCATTTGCGTACGTGAAAACTGATCCATTAGTAACCTCTTTAATTCTCCTTTTTTGAAACAGACCATACTGCAAGTGCGCTAAATACCACAAGTGTCCCCACCAAAACAGCAATATTTACCCAAGGCTCTACAACAGATCCGCCAAAGGAAAGGTGAATGCCTAGGTGAGTCTGGTATTCTGCCGGGATGTGATTGACACCTGGAACAATAACTTGTCTAAACAGTGCGGCAGCGTGGCTTATCGGAAACAAAAAGACAATGAACCGCACCCCGGCAGGGAAGTTACCAATCGGCATAAAAGCTCCTGCCAAAAACCCGGTAAGGACACCAACAACAGAGGTAACGGCACCATACGCATTGTAGCTTTTGAAAAGGCTTGCAATAAATAACATGATGGCAGTGCTGGCAAGGGATGTAAGAACAATAAGCCCAAGCACCATAAGATATTCTGTGGCAGTAGCAAACCCTCCCACAAAAATTTGCATAGCACCAAAACCAATCAAACTAATTGTAAAACATATAAAAACTGTGCTAAGTATATAACTGCAAACAATTTCACGTCTTTTTAGCGGGCTGATATAAAAATCACGAAAGATTTTTGTGTGGCGGTCGTAAACCATAGACCCGAGAGTTCCGACACTGACTGTTAGCGGGGAAATAGCCATTATACCCGCTATCATCCACGCATCTACCATCGAGGCAGGGGTTTGGTCTGTTTGTAGGGCATTACCCAAAAACAAAAAATAGATGCCGATAACTATAAGTATGGAAAGGCAGGAAAAAAACACCCTTGCACGGTCACGAAAAAATATTCTGATATTTCGTTTAGCTAAGTGTATCATCCTTGTTAACCTCCATAAACATATCGTCTAAAGTACCCCGCACATACTCAAAACTTTGCATGGTTGTCAAAGAGTTCAAGTATTCCAGCGCTTGTTTGCTGTCTAGGTTCAAAACCTCTGTTTTGTCGTTTGTGTGATTTACTATTAGCTTGTCTTTTGTATATTTTTCACGCAAATACGTCGGTGTGCCTTCGGTGATTATTTCTCCCTTTTTTATTATAGAGATATAGTCCGCATCTGCCGCTTCTTCCATATAATGCGTTGTTAAAAATATTGTCATCCCTTCTTTTTGTAGGTTACGAAGGGTAGCCCAAAGGTCTGCCCTGGCTTGTGGGTCCAGCCCCGTTGTGGGTTCGTCCAAAAAAAGAAGTCGGGGCGTGTTTAGCAGAGCGCGGGCAACCTCTGCACGCCGTTTTTGCCCTCCGCTTAGGTTTTCAAATCGCCTGTTTATAATATCGGAAAGGTTGCAAATTTTTACTACTCTGTCCACTGCTTCTTTTATATTAATCTTATAAAACCCTGCACGGTATCTCAAATTCTCCTCGACAGTCAGTTGCCAATCCAAGTACGTATGCTGAAACACCATGCCGATGGAACTGCGTATTTTATCATCTTGTTTACCTAGCTCATACCCGTTTATAACTACTCTGCCGCCGTTTGGTTTTAAAAATGTGTTTAGTATATCTATCGTTGTCGTTTTTCCGGCACCGTTTGTACCTAAAAAAGCAAAAAGAACACCTTCGTTAACGGATATATTAACGTTCTTTACTGCGGCTATATCGCCATAATTTTTTTGTAAATTTTCAATTTCTATCATTTTTGTCATAATTCTATAGTTTCCCCATCTAGTTCTATACGCCCCGAAAAAAGCTCTATTGATAATTCAGCAGGGGTGTTTTTAGGCAGGGCTATGTGGCACTGTCTAGGACGAAAACCATTTGGAGCTTCCGTATCTTGTGGATAAAGTGCCATCCAAAAACTAGAAAAAGAATCCGAGTCGTTGACTTTTTTGTTTAGATAACCACTTTCATAAAACATGAGATCCATATTGTCTTCCGATTCATATTCCAGTAAATAAACATCGGCGTCTGCCGGGAACTGCTCTGCTAGGGTATTTATAAATATTTCTCTGTTTTGAGCTAATTCTGCATCACTAATTTTTTTGTCTGCCGGGAGTGTTTCGTTATAAGTTTGTGCATTTTCATCATATTCTGCCGTTGGGTCATAGTATCGTATACTATTTACATAAAAATAACGGTTACACCCTACATATTCGTCGAAAAAAGATAAGCGTTCGTTGGGCAGGGGTTCTTTTAGTTTTAGCGTCAGTGGTAGACCAATGTGCATGTAGCAGTGGTGCAAATGCTTTGTTTTTATAGTCATAGCAGTTTTTGTCAAATCTATTCCGAGCGGAAGGGATTTTTGAGAAAACTTGTTTATACTCAAGGACAGTTTTGATATGTCTGTTTGCCCTAAAACAGAAAGATCTACGCCACTGTTTTGCAAATTTTCCCACTCCGTTTCAGATAAGGGAATTGTGCTATTGGAGTGGCAGACAATGGTGTGATCATGCACAATAATTTTGCTGATAAAAATTGACAATGGAAAGAACAAACTTTTTTTTAGATATTCTCGTCGTGTTAGTTTGTACATGTCCTCTTTATTTTCCAATGGCTCGTAGACGCGTGCGGGATAATCATGTACGGTGAGTACCTCGCAGGTTCTCTCTTTAAATCTTATAGTAGCCAAAACCGCTTTTCTGTTGTGAACCTTAAAATTTTTGTTTAAAATGATTTCCTTATTTTCTTGCAATGACAAAATTACCTCCAATTCATATCCTTATTATATCCTTTTACATCCCTATGACTGCGGAAAAGTTATAGCAAATTAGCTTTTCATTTACGGTATAATTATAACATCTTTGCTTTTTGTTGTATATAGTTGTGTACGGAAATTTTCAGGGCAAAAGCGTGAACATAAGGGCGTAGGAAAAAAGTTGATAAATCTGCTTTTAAAATTCATGGATTAAGTGCGAATAATGCTGAAAAGTCTTAGTTGGAAATATTATT
Source organism: Defluviitaleaceae bacterium (assembly GCA_009778165.1). Classification (GTDB taxonomy): domain Bacteria; phylum Bacillota; class Clostridia; order Lachnospirales; family UBA5962; genus WRKF01. Next base: position 12,991 of record WRKF01000174.1, on the reverse strand, counting down.
CTAATGCGAACTATGAAACTCTCAATGTCACCCCCGATGTGTGACTCTATGTGATACTTTATAATTAGAAAAAATCTTGCGATTAGAAAGATAACCTCATTATACAGTATTCTTGGTAATAAAACAAATGGAAAATGTCCTGGTGTGAGTGGGGTAACAACTTTTTTTGGTTACACACTCACAAAGGGGGGGTTGCTTAAATTAAGATTTTGTTGTATAGTTTAGGTATGGTAGTTTAACTTTAAGAAGGTTTTAAAAAAAGTAGGGAAGAGGTACATTTATGAATATATTAAAATCGCTTGAACCACAATCTGTTTTTTATATTTTTGAGCAAATTAGTTCAATACCCCGAGGTTCTTTGGAAGAAAAGCAAGTGTCTGACTGGCTTGTAAAATGGGCAAAGGAACGGAACTTGACTGTTGTGCAGGACACAGAAAACAATGTAATAATAACGAAGGCTGCTAGCCCCGGTTACGAAAACGCTCCGGCAGTAATATTGCAAACCCATATGGATATGGTTTGCGAAAAAAACGCCGGTGTGACCCACGATTTTTCTAAGGACCCGCTACAATTGTATATAGATGGGGATTTGATAAAAGCAACGGATACTACCCTGGGTGCAGATAACGGCATTGGTGTGGCGATGAGCCTTGCTATTTTGGATGGAAGCTATAGCCACCCAAAGCTGGCGGCGTTAATCACCACAAACGAAGAGTCCGGCATGAGCGGTGCAAGGGCAGTGGATCCGTCGTTATTTACCGATTACAAATATATGATAAATTTAGATACCGCCGAAGAAGGGGAGTTTACAACAAGCTGCTCCGGTGGTATTCGCCATACAATAGAAATATCTACAGGAAATATTCCTATTCCTGCCGATTATATTACTTGTGAAGTTCATGTTAAGGGCTTGGCAGGTGGCCATTCCGGCGGTGATATTCACAAAGGTCTTGCTAATTCCAACAGAGTTTTGGCAAGAGTCTTACACAAAATTTTTGAAAATGATAATATTTTGCTTTCCCATATAGAAGGTGGGGCAAAAGACAACGCCATTCCGCGAGAGGCATATGCCCTTGTGTCTTTTCCTGCTGACAAAAAATCTATTGTGAGTGTAATAATAGAAAAAATGCAAGAGGATCTAAAAAAAGAATATTGGGAATGGGAACCCGAGCTAAAAGTTTATGCTCAAGAGGTAGAAACGTTAAAACAAGCGTTTTCTCCGGCTAGCACCAAAAATATAATAAAGGCGTTAATGATAGCTCCTTTAGGGCTTGTTAGTGCTACAAAAGCCGGTAACACAATGGCTTCTTCCAACATCGGTGTGGTGTTCACAAAAGATAACACAGTAACTATATCTTGTTTGACCCGTAGCAATATTTTAAGCATTAGAGATTATATGCAAGCGCAGATGCAATATGTAGCCGAGGTTTGCAATGGGGAGTACATTACGTTATCCTCTTATGATGGCTGGGAATACAGAGAAGATTCTCCTTTACGGGATATTTGCGTAGCTGTGTATAAGCAAATATACGGAAAGGATCCCCTTGTAACCAGTACCCACGGTGGCTTGGAGTGCGGTATACTAAGCACAAAAATGCCCCATTTGGACATTATTTCTTTTGGTCCAAACAACTACAATCTGCATACACCCCAGGAGCAACTTAGTATTTCCTCTTCTAAACGGGTGTATGAGTTTTTGCTGAAAGTGCTTGAAGCAATAAATTAATATTTGAAAAAGTGATATAGCGAGGTCGTAATTGAAATTACCTTGGGATAAAAATTATTTGAAAATATGTTTACACGTGGTTTTCACATTGGTTGTAACCTATATAATAATAAGCCTGGTAGATGCCGTAGGTTACATAATAGCTGATATTTGGGCAATAATAGGCAATATTTTTTATGGGCTGGGGCGGTTGCTTTCGCTGTTTTCCCCTCTCATTATCGCCTTTACCATAGCGTATTTGTTTGACCCCGTTGTAGATATTTACCAAAAATATTATGATAATTTTAAAATGAACCTGGTTTTGCCCTGGCTTCAAAAAAACAACATTAAAATAAATTTCCTGAAAAAGAAAAAGGAAAAACCTCCATTTAAAACCCGATTTGCAGGGGCACTGTTAACGTATATTACTATATTTTTTGCGATATTTGTAATAATACGCCTGCTAATAAGCAGTTTTACCCCGGCAGAGGGAGGGGGAGGAGCGATAGACGGTTTGGTTCAAATGGTCAACAACACCATGGACACGCTCAACGTATTCATTGTAAATTTAAACGAAATAGAGCTGTTGGCAGAGTGGGATATTTTGGAGTTGGCGGCTGCATCTATTTCCTCTTTTGTGTTGTTGTTAGAGGAGTCCGTTTTGGGCTGGATAAGCACTTTTTTTACAACTGTTGTGGCTACCGGGGCATGGTTTTTGAACTTTTTTATATCGTTGGTGGTTGCGTTTTATTTTATGAACCACAAGGCAAGGTTAAAGCGGCAGATTGCTGGACTGGTCGATATATTTTTACCTAAAAAAATAAAGCATGTTATTAACGTGTTTTTAAGTGATGTACATCACGTTTTTTCAGGCTATATTCGCGGGCTTATTTTGGATGGTATAATACTGGGGACTCTTATTGGTATTACCCTTTCCATAATAGGTGTGGAGATGGCTGTTCCAATTGGCATATTAACTGCTATTTTTAACCTCATACCGTATTTTGGCGGTATTATGGCTTTTGTGTTAAGTGTGGGTTTTGAGCTTATTTTGGGTGAGCCTATAAACGCCCTGTATGCTGCCATCGCCATTATTGTTATTCAGCAAATAGACACAATGTTTATAGTGCCAAGGCTTGTTGGGCATGGAGTAAAACTTAGCGCACCTGTTGTAATGCTGTCTTTGACCATTGCGGGCAGTCTGTTTGGTATTTTGGGCATGTTGCTTATTGTGCCTGTTATTGCTATTATAAAAATTTTTGTTATGCGGTTTATAGAGCGTTATGCTAATCACAAAAACCGTATCAGAAAAGGAGAAATGGAGGATACATAGAATGATTAAAAAATATTTACCCAATGTGCTTTCTGTGGCGAGGATATTGATGTGTTTGCCGTTGCTGGTGCTTGTACCTTTTTCTTTAGAGTTTTTGGTAATATACACGATTGCGGGTATTACCGATATGATAGATGGTCCTTTGGCGCGGCGTACAAACACCACCACATCTTTGGGGGCGAATTTGGATGGAATAGCAGATTTGCTGTTTGCCGTGGTAGTGCTGTTTAGGATTGTACCTGTGCTTGATATATCTTTGATGTTTTTGATAATGATAGCCGTGGTTTTGGGAATGAAGTTTTCGGCGATTATTATTGGTTATATACGCCACAAGGAAATTATATTGTTGCACACATATGCCAACAAATTTGCCGCTTTTGCCCTCTTTCTGTTTCCCTTAATGTACATAATGGTGGAGTTAAATCTGCTTTTGTCTGTACTCATAATAATAGCATCTGTAGCCTTTATGGAGGAAATGCTAATTAACTTTTTTAGCAAAGTGCCAAAAAGGGATGTGAAAGGGTTGCTTTTTGCAAAACGAGATAGTTAGTGTATAGCAACTTAACTTTTTCTCGTCATTTTTTAAACCAAAGTTAATCGAAGGTGTGGGCAAGAAATGAACTTGCTCACAATTTTCTAAAAAGTTAATATAGACTATTTAACCTAAAAATCGCTAAACTATGGAGACTCTGAACAGGCTCTCAAGGAGAGGATTAGAGAGGATTAATGTTAACAGATATTTTTATTATTTTGTTTTTAATAATTTTGAACGGCATTTTTACAGGGGCGGAGCTTGCTGTGCTTTCTGTAAACAAGTTAAAAATACGCCGCAAGGCAGAGGATGGCGACAAAAAAGCCGCTCTTATTAAAAATGTGTTGGACAACACTGATACATTTTTGCCTACAATAGCTATTAGCTATACAGTGCTAGGGCTTTTGATTGGTACTTATAGTGGTATTGTGTTTTCGCAGCCTATATCCAATTGGATTCTCTCTTTTAATGACACTTTATCACCGTCCACAGTAGAAAATATTGCGGTAGTTGTTATTACAATAGTTTTGAGCTATTTTAGTATTATTCTTGCAGATACAATACCAAAAAAAGTAGCTTTGGATTATTCAGAAAAAATAGCATACATAATGATAAAACCCCTTGTTATTTTTTGCAAGATATTTTCGCCTTTTGCTTTTGTTTTTTCAAAATCTTCCCTCTTGATTATGAGGGTATTAAAGATAAAGGAGAATACCGGTGCGGAATATGCAACTGAAGAGGATATTCAAATGATGGTAGACGAAGGCGGCGATTTGGGCAATATAGATGAAGGCGAAAAGGAAATGATAAAAAATATATTTGCCTTTGATGATAAAACGGCGGAGGAGGTCGCAACCCACAGGACAGATATTATATCTCTGGATATAGAAGACAGCTACGAAGACATAATGAAAGTGTTGAACGAAAACCACTCCCGCATACCTGTTTATAGGGATAACATAGACAATATAGTTGGTGTGTTACATATAAAAGATTTGATGCAGCACATAATAGAAATACCGCAAAATAACGAAATAAACATACAGCCCCTTTTGCGAGAACCTTATTTTGTGCCCTCCTCTAAAAAAATTAATCAGCTCTTTGAAGAAATGAAAAAGAACAAATTCCACTTTTCTATCATAATAGATGAATACGGGGGGACACAGGGTATTGTAACGATGGAGGATTTGATAGAAGAGGTTATGGGCTCTATTTTTGACGAATACGACGAGGAGGAAACTCCGGAAATAGACAAAATAAACGATTCTACTTATGTTATACATGGCACGACCAATTTGGAGTATGTTAACGAGGAGCTGAACATATCATTGCCAACGGAAGAATACGACACCCTGGGCGGCTTTGTTGTAGGGCAGATTGGGCGTATACCAACAAATGATGAGGAGTTGGAAATTGAACACGAAGGGGTGTTGTTTAAGGTTAGGGGGGTTTACGAAAAGCGTATACAGGAGCTAATAGTGAGAAAAATGGAAACAAATGTGCAAGAGGAAGAGTAGACTTTTTTTGGTTGTGTCATACGCAAGTAGAACCCCACGGTTTTATGACACAACCAAAAAAGTGAGTAATTATAAGTGATTATATAGGGAAGGAGCTTAAACTACGCATTACGCCTTATTTGTAGTTGCTGTAATGCCGGTTTTAATGCTCTGTAAATTGCATATCCCAATGCAACCACTATACTGCCCTTTAATAGGTTAAAGGGTACTATTGCTAAAATTATTAAAGTAAATATATCGGTAACATTGCTGTTTATTGCATTAGCGATTGCGATAATGGTTTCCATTGGCATAAACAGTGTTGAGAATAAGGGGATAAGTATAAAATAGTTTGTGAGAGCTGCCACCACAACCATCGCAAGTATGCCCACTATACCGCCTAAAAAATAGCCTCCCGGCGTTTTTCTTTTTTGGTATATAATCCCTATTGGAACCACGAGGGCAGAACCCATCATAAAGTTTGCGAAATTCCCGATACCACCTGTGTTAGTACCAAAAATGATTGGATCCACCACATTTTTAACAAAAGTTGCAAGCAAAGCCGTTATCGGCCCTGTAGTAATGGCACCTATTAATGCCGGCAGATCGCTTACATCTAATGATAAAAAGCCGGGGAATATAGGTATGGATACGCTGAATTGCATTAGCACCGCACCTAACGAACCCAGTAGAGCCGCTCTTATCATTACTACTGTTGCCATTTTTTTTGTCTCCATAAATCTGTTCTCCTTTTTCAGGGCCAAAAAAAACCCTGTATCCATAGATGAACAGGGCAAAGCAGTCAAACTGCACGAAGATGCGTATCATCTTCTTCCATCCAGACTTAGCGTTTAATACGCTTCACTGTCGGTTTCGGAATTGCACCGAATCGGCATCTTAATATAAGGCATATAACGTAGATTAAGATGGTCGCGGACTGTTACCGCCGGTCGGGAGTTTCACCCTGCCCTGAAGTTATACGAAAGCATTATATCGTACATTTATAGAAAAGTCAAGACCACGCCAAACGCATGTTTCATACGTTTTCCCTGGAAATCGGGCAGGCTTGACATGCCCAAAAATATAATGTATACTATAATGGCTTCCAAATAAACTCCAAATAACATCCAAATGTAATTTCATAAGATTACAAAAAGAAAGGAATTATAGAATGAAAACACTTTTCACTACCCTAAAAAAAGCCCAGTTGCGCTACCGTGGTTTTATGCTGTTTTATATAGTAGCTGCCATTATTGGCATTTTTGGGCTAATTGTTTCTAACCGCTTTCTTGGAGATGTGAGCCAAGCAGCGGTAGATGGACAGACAGATCTTATTGTTTGGCTTTTAGGAATCGTTACAGCCATTTTTTTTGTAAGAATATTGGCAAGTGCTGCAGCCGATTTTTTTATGGCTCGATTTTCCGCCAATGCAGGTTACAAACTACGCCATTCTTTTATTAACTACTTTTTGAAAGTACCTTTTGCAGAAGTCGAAAAATCTGCCAGCGGCGAAAATTTATCTATTTTTTCAAACGACATTCCACAAACGAGGACTTTTGTATCCTCCGGCATATTAGGTTTAGTAACCAATATCATAAGTTTTATTGGCGCGCTTAGTTTTATGTTGTTAATCAGCCCTCTCTTTACATTGTTTTTATTTATTGGAGCGGTGGTTGTAATGCTTCTTTTGGCTCTCATATCTGCACCAATCCAAAAACTTTCGGTTAAATCTTCCGAAGAAAAAGCGAAGTATAACGCCATTTTTAACGATTCCCTTCAAAACCTATCTACCATAACCGCATATTCATTGGAAGGTGTTTTAGAAGAACGCTATTTGACGGCTTACAACAAATATTTTGCAATTATTTTAAGAATAGCAAAAGTGCTGGCGGTCATGATTGCGTTGTCTTCATTTTTGTTGTTTGTGCCTGTAATCGTTGTTTTTTCTGTGTTTGCAATATCTGTTATTGACGGCAATATAACCCTCGCGGAATTTGTCGCTTTTGTTACGACAATGACGATTATTTTGGCTACTGTTTCCACCTTGGGTCAAAGCCTGGGAGAGCTGCGGCGGTGGGCAGGTAGTGCACAGCGTTTTAATGATGCCACCGCAAAACCATTAGAGGAGATGGACACCGCTGATTATTCTAGCGTTTCCGATGTTTGCGTCAAGTTTGAAAATGTGAGTTTTGCTTACGGAGAAAGCGGTGAACCGGCTCTAACTGATATAAGTTTTAACATACCTGCCGGTAGCAAAATTGCAATTGTGGGTAGTAGCGGTTCAGGAAAGTCTACATTACTTAAAATATTACTTGGGTTATATGAGCCAACGGAGGGAAGTATTAGCATAAATGGTGATACAAAAACAAAAAAAGCACAAATGCGTGAATTTTTCTCATACGTGCCGCAAAACACTTTCCTTTTCCCCGAAAGTATTGGTCAGAATATAACATTGGAGGCAGAAATAACCGATATGCCCCGCCTTGAAAAAGCCTGCTCTAACGCCCATATACTTGATTTTATCAATAGTTTGCCGGACAAATTTTCCAGCACATTAAAAGAAGGTGCTGACAATATTTCCGGAGGACAGCGTCAGCGTATAGCAATAGCAAGAGCTTTATACAAAAACGCACCCATTATCTTGCTTGACGAAGCCACGTCTGCATTAGACCTCGAAACAGAAAGCACAGTTTTAGACACCTTCAAACAATCGAAAAAAACTGTAATAATGGTGGCACACCGCCATAGTGCAATAGCTGTTTGCGATACAATTATAGTGATGGATAAAGGCAAGGTTTGTGCTATTGGCAGCCACGGAGAGCTAATCAAAAATAGTGAGATTTATAGGAAATTTTACGAAGAAAGGCAAGGTGCGTAATATGAATCTTTTTAAAAAACTTACAGAAGGCGATAACAGATATTTTTTTAAAATGTTTACCTTCATGAAACCATATAAGTTTGGATATGCGATAAGCCAAATTATTTACAGCTCCCAGGGGTTTGTATTTCCTCTTATAATTGCCATTTTTTCCGAAAATCTGATGGCGGCAATCATATCACAAAATTCAGATGCTGTTGTATCAGCAGGCATCACATTAGCCACCATGATAGGTATTTTTATTGCTGTATTAATTGTTGGGATATATATAAATATTATAGTTATTGAACGTGCCACACTGGATCTAAAAAAGCGTCTTTTTCGTTTATTTGTAAAAATTAGCCCGGAAGATTCTGCTCATAGCGGAGAAGGAATCGCCTCTCTTAACACAGATGCCGATGCTGCTTTGGGAGTGTTTGAAACGGCGTTAATGCGCCTTATATCCGCCGTTTTTGCTATTGTAGGTTCTTCTATAGCCATATTTATTGCAGATTGGCGATTGGGTATAGCCTGTATAGTAGTGGGTATTTTAGGCTTTTTTATGCAGAATCGCTATACTGAACCCCTAGCAACAATTGGCAAAAAAACTTTGGAAGCCAATGAACATGCTGTAAAATCTACAAGCAATATATTTGCCGGTGCAATTGCAATAAGGGCTTATAACATGCAACCGCAAACTTTGGTTGCATTTGATACTGATAACAGCCGTATTCAAACCCTTAACTTTAAAGAGGGGATAATACGCATGGGGCAAAATATTTTTAACACTGTTCAAGGTTGGCTCACTATAATGACAGTATTTGGTTTTGGTAGCTGGCTTGCCGCTAATGGATACATAGATTTTGCCACTGTAGCTTTTGTTTTTACCATGAGCTCTACTTTAACACATTCTATATCAAGTTTGGGTGAGATATATGCCCGTTTGCAACCGCATATTGCAGGAGCAAAACGTGTTTTTGCTGTTTTAGAAGCAGAAAAAAATAATCCCCAAAAAACAAAAACTGATGCTGTAGCTAAAGGTTATGACATTCGTATAAAAAATCTCAACTTTTATTATGCCGATACAGAAGCCGCAGCTTTGCAAAATATAAACTTAGATATCAGAGAGAACCAAATGGTGGCATTTGTCGGGGATTCGGGTAGCGGAAAATCCACATTGTTGCGTACAATCATTGGTATGTATGAAAGGGAAGATTTGGGGATTACGTTGGGGGACATCTCTTTTAACGATGTTAGCACAAAAAGCTGGCGTAAGCATTTTGCATATGTAGATCAAAACTGCAATTTGTTTAATATTAGCGTTAAAGAGAATATTTCCATGGGAGCCATGGGAGCTTCCGATGAAAAAATAAAAGATGAAGATATTGTAGAGGCAGCAAAGGCTGCATTGGCACACGACTTTATTGAAAACCTACCGGAAAAATATGACACACTGTGCGGCGAAAAAGGCGACGGTCTATCCGGAGGAGAAAAGCAACGTGTCGCTATAGCACGAGCCCTTATCAAAAAAGCTCCTGTCCTGGTTTTTGACGAAATAACCGCATCTTTAGATAAAGAAACAGAAAAGCAAATACTAAACACAATAAAATCTCTTAGGAAAACTCACACCATTTTAATCAGCACGCACAATTTGGAAAGTGTGGCTGACGCAGATATTGTGGTAAGACTGGAGAATGGTAAAATGCAGTGAAAGAGTGATTTGGTTGTGTCATAAAACCGTGGGGTGCTGCCCAAGGTTGCATGGGCGAGCAACAATCGTAGATTGCGACCAGCCCGCCCCGCAAGGGCTAACCCCTTGACCCCATTTTGGTTCATGACACAACCGGCAATTTATAACACTTTAACCTAAAAATCGGTCATATAAAAACCACTGTTTTCTGCGTCTTCGGCTATAAAGCCATTTTCTTGCATCCAATTAAAGAACCCCATCCAACGCTCTTCGTTTATGTAGCCCCAGGTGTCGTGAAAATAGACTTGGCTCAAAAACTGCTGAGATGCTAGCAATATGTCTATATCCATTTCCGGGGCGTGGTTATGCAGTATATGAGCTGCCTCTGTCGGGTTGTTTTGTGCAAACTCGAAACCACGTCGGCTTGCTCGCAAAAACGCTTGGGTTGTCGGGTCGTGAACACTGCCTGTGTGGGTTATTAACACGGGAGTGTAATAGTTAAATATAGGGCTTATATCCCTAAGAGCTAAAAAATTTGTGGCTATGCCTTGCATATCGGCGATTACCCTGTCCCAGCCTTCAAAAACCCATGTGGCATCGAACTCCAAAGTTATTGCGGTTATTGTGTCCAGAGCCATGTTAGGCACAAACTCCACGAGGTCGGGGTTGCCACCGTCCATACGAATGGCTTCGCGGATAATTTCGTCGTATATGGGGATCATCCAACTACCAAAAGTACGTCCCTCTAGCTCTGCAAAGGACGTTATACCATGCTCTGCAAGAGATAATACACCGCTGGTGTTGTCTTGTACAAGTGCGGCAATGGCAACAACAGGCAGTGGTACAGATGCGTTTGCCGCAACTACCACCTCTTCTTGAAAAGATATGCCAAACTGAGCGTGTCCCGCAGCAACAAGGGTGATTGAGCCATCTTCAAAGGGCTGTATCACTTCTACAGCCAACCCTTCGGCTTCAAAATAGCCTCGATCAATTGCAACAAAAAAACCGGTGTGGTTTGTGTTGGGAGTCCAGTCTAGCACAAGAACCACATTTTCAAGGTAATTGTCTGTATTTGGTGTAGCACAAGCAGCAACAACAAATCCCAAAACCAATATACCGAAGAATCTATATAACATCTTTTATCACCTTTCTTTCTATAAGTTTTAAAACCCCGATCGCAACAATACTGATGAAAACTATTACAAAAATAACAGCAAACATTTTGTCGAACTCAAACGTTCGGCGCACTCGGGTCATATATACCCCCAACCCTCTTGTGCCACCCAACCATTCCGCAATAACGGCACCCACAAAGCAGTATGTGGTCGCAATTTTTGCACCGGAAAAAAAACTTGGTGCGGCAAGGGGGATTTTCACAAAAACAAGCCCTTTTGTGTAAGTGCCTCCCATTACACTAAGAACCCATAAATACTCTTCTTTTATATTACTAAGACCGTCGTACATGCCGACGGTAACGGGAAAAAAGCACACCAAAGTGATTAGTATGAGCTGTGATGTTGAGCCGTGGCCAAACCACAGCACCAAAAGAGGTGCGATTGCAATATACGGCACAGTTTGGCTAAGTACCAAGATGGGGTAAAAAGCTCTGCTAAACCACGCAAATCTATCCATAACAATGGCGGTAAAGCAACCCAATACAATGCTGATAAACAACCCCAACATTGCGTTAAACAAAGTGTAACGACCGTGGTAAAACAATAGCTCCATGTCGTTTATAAGCGCGTTAATAACGGAAGTGGGGGGTGGCAGCACAAAAGCATCAACAATCCCAAATAACGAAACTGCCTGCCACAATGCCACCACACCAAAAATTAACCACATGGAAGGAATATTAAATGTAGTTATGGGTTTACGGTGTTGTTCTAAACTTTTTTGTCTTTTCTTCAATTGTTAACACCCCCCCGGGGTTATAAAAGATTTTAACATAGGACATTACATTGCTTGCACCTTCTTTTATAGCTAAAGTTTGGCAAGTTTTTACGATTTCCATCAGCTCTTCAAGTTCACCCTCTATTGTGGTTTCAAAAGGTCCCACTTCATATGTTAGTCCACAGGCTTGTATGTATTCTATTATTTTGGTTACAATACCTACACTTATTTCACCATCGCCCATGGGCAATATTTGTATCGCTATACTGCATTTGTGGTTGCTCATAATATACCCGCCTTTCAGTAATATACCCAACTCGGTAACCAAAAATTTGTTAGATTTGATTGATTTGATTGATTTTGTTTGATGCTAAAAAAAAATACCCCATGCCATAACATGGAGTTATTGTGCTTTTTGGCTAAAAAGCTAAAAAGCGAATATAATCCCTACGTTGGCATTATCCAAATCAGGTACGGTCGAAGAGTTTTTGCTCTTCCTCTCAGCCTGTTATCACAAGCTCCCGAAAATATAGTTAATATAGTTATTGTAGTTACTTAGAGCCAACACGGAATATCTTCAGCTAAAAAACGTCGACAAATTTTCAACTGAAACAACCATACCGACTATTAACGTTACTAATGTTATAACGCTACAAAATGTATTGTACCACATAAAACAAAATTTGTAAACAGTCTTGAAAAATCGAACAAAGTATCATATAATGAATGTAGTGTAATGAATGTAGTGGGATTAAAAAATTCCGCAAGCCAAATCTGAAAGGGGGGCGGTAAACTAAGATGGGAAACACAAAGAGCAAAAATAGGCACCGGTCTTTGATAATTGACTTTTCCAAACTAATGGACTTGCGTGTGGACTATGTTTTTAAGCTGATTTTTGGTTCGGGCGATACCTTGTTTTTGATTTCCTTGCTTAATGCCATATTTGCTAACAAAAAATTTCCACGCAAAATAAAATCTCTCACGGTTGTAAATCCTTACTTGGAAAAACACTCAAAAGATGATAAATTGTCTGTATTGGATATAAGGGCGCAAATTGATGATGGTTCGATAATACTAATAGAAATGCACCTTTACGATATAGACGACCTTAAATATAAAACCATACGCTCATGGGCGAGGACTTACGGCGAAGAAATAAAGGAAGGCGAAAAATATTCCACACAGCCGCCGGTTATTTGTGTAGCTTTTGTAAACGGCTCAATGGACGATGATGAAAGTCAAAAAATCCATAAGTGTTGCAAGATTATGGATATAGATGATAAAACAAATTTTTCGGACGCTTTAGAACTTCACTATATCGACATTAAAAAATTTGTAAAAACCATCAACGAAACAGGCGGTATCGGAAAAGGTGAAACGCAAGATTCCATGCTTGCAAAATGGCTTGCAGTTATCACGGGAAAAGATATTGAGGATAAGGAAATAATCACAAATATTTGTGAGGAACAGGAGGAGATTGGGATGGCA
>WRKF01000173.1 GCA_009778165.1 Defluviitaleaceae bacterium | reverse complement strand
CAAAGGCCCCAGACCCCATTTTAAAAAAATTTATCAAAATAATGGGGTCAAGGGGCTAGCCCCTTGCGGGGTGTGGGGCAGCGCACCACGGTTTTACTTCTCAAGATGGCAGGACACAAACCTGCCGGGTTCTACTTCTTTTAGCTCCGGGTCAGTATCTCTACAGTGATCCATCCGTGCAAAGCACCTACCATAAAAACGACAGCCCGGCGGTGGGTTAATAGGGCTTGGCACATCGCCCTCCAGTATAATACGCTCCCGCTTTAGATCCACGTCCGGTATCGGTATGGCAGAGAGCAGTGCCTTTGTGTACGGATGCCTTGGGTCGTTAAAAAGGGACTTATAGTCGGACATTTCTACTATCTTACCCAAATACATTACAGCAATGTTGTTGCTCATGTGCTTAATAACACCAAGGTCATGAGATATAAAAAGATACGTGAGCTTAAACTCTTTTTGCAACTCCTCCATTAAGTTCAGGATTTGTGCCTGTATACTTACATCTAGTGCCGATACGGGTTCATCTTGCACAATAAAACTCGGGTTAAGCGCCAATGCCCGTGCAATGCCGATACGCTGACGACGACCACCGTCCAACTCGTGTGGATAGGCGTTCTCTAGCCGCTCCGCCAAACCAACGGTATCCATCAGTTCCCTAACCCGTTTATAAATCGCCTGTTTGCCTTTAAGTTTTTTGTTTATAATAAGCGGGTCCGCTATAATCTCCGAAACAGTCATGCGAGGGTTAAGGGATGCAAACGGGTCTTGAAAAACTATCTGTGCATCTTCCCTAAACTTACGGGTCTGCTGCTTCTTGTACTGCAAAATATTTTCGCCATTATACAACACCTGTCCGTCTGTTGCTTCTATTAACCGCAAAACAACACGACCGGTTGTGGATTTACCGCAGCCGGACTCCCCCACAAGCCCCAGTGTTTCACCTTTGTTTATTTTGAAATTTATGTCGTCTACAGCATGAAGAGGGCCCTTTTTAGTTTTAAAATATTTTTTCAAATTTCTAACTTCCAACAAAACCGACATTTTATGCACCCCCTTCATTTTTATTGTTTTGGGCAGAACCTTCGGTACATCGCAAACATTTCACATAATGCCCCTGTGAAACTTCTACCATTTGTGGTACGATCTCAAAACAGCGGGGCATTGCACTTTCGCAGCGTGGGTGAAAAGGGCAACCGGAAGGCAAGTTGGTTGGGTCCGGCATTAACCCCTTTATTGGCTTTAATGTTTCCTCATCCTTTTTTATATCGGGGATAGAGTTAAATAAGCCAATGGTGTATGGATGCTGTGGGTTTCTGAACAGCTGATATTTGTCTGCCAGTTCCACAACGTTGCCTGCGTACATTATTGCCACTTTATCACAAATATCGGCTACAATGCCCAGGTCGTGTGTTATCATTATCATGGAAGTGTTAAATTCCACTTTCAAGTCTTTCATTAGTTCCAAAACTTGTGCTTGTATTGTTACGTCCAGTGCAGAGGTGGGTTCGTCGGCTATTAATAATGCAGGGTTACACGCCAGTGCAATGGCTATAACAACACGTTGCCGCATACCACCGGAAAACTGGTGAGGATATTCCCTTGCCCTTTCAATCCTTATCCCTACTTTTTCCAGCATTTGTTCCGCTTTTAAAATAGCGTCTTTTGCTGTACCCTCGTTGTGTAGCATTATAACCTCGGCTATTTGGTCAATCACGGGAATAACAGGGTTCAAACTGGTCATGGGGTCTTGAAAAATCATAGAAATTTTGTTACCACGCACTTTGCGCATTTCCGGCTCGCTAATGTCTAGCAGATTTTGCCCTTCAAACTCTATTGAACCGCTAACTATCATGCCCGGAGGACTCTGCACTAACCGCATAATACCAAGAGCAGTCGTTGTTTTGCCGGCACCGGTTTCACCTACAATCCCTATTGTTTCGCCCGGTTTCAGGGAAAAGCTAAGGTTGTTTACAGCATGAACCGTACCTTCTTCCAAAAAAAACTGTATGCTTAGCTCTTTTACATCGAGCAAGTTTGTTGCTTTTTCGTCCATATTATGCCACCCCTTCCTTTGTTACAGTCGTTGCTTGGCTTTGCTCTTGTATTTTTTGGGCAGCTTGCACTTTTAACCGTTCAAAATGGCGTTTAGAAAACCCGGAGCGTAACTTTGGATCCAGGGCATCTCGCAAACCGTCACCTATCATGTTAAGTGCAAAAATTATTAAAGCAATCATAAGACCAGGGAAAACGGTCAAATGCCAATATCCGGCAAGCATCCAAATCCTACCTTCCGAAAGCATAGCACCCCATTCCGGCAATGGCGGCTCTATGCCAAGGCCGATAAACGAAAGCCCGGCAGCAGCCAAAATAGCACCCGCCATACCCATAGATGCCTCTACAATTACGGGAGCCATACAGTTTGGCAAAATGTGGCGTACTATTATACGAAAGTCGCTTGCACCGGCAGCCCTTGCCGCCTCCACAAACTCCTGCTCTCTGTAGGTCAACACCTGTGCCCTAACCGTTCGGGCATATATCGGGATTGCACCAATACCTACCGCAATCATAACAGGCGTTAACCCCGGCTCAAGAGCGGCAACAATAGCTATGGCAAGCAATATGTTTGGTATTGCCAAAAATATGTCTATAATACGCATAAAAACGTTGTCTATATACCCGCCGTAAAAACCGGCTATAGAACCAAGGGTGATACCAAACGTTATACCTATTGTGATTACTACAATACCAACCCGCAAAGAGATTCCTGCACCATGGGCTATTCTGGAAAAAACGTCGCGACCCAGGTGATCTGTTCCAAAAATATGCTCTGAGGAGGGGAACTGGCGAACGTTGCCCCAGTCCTGCAAGTTGTAACCCGGCATACCGTCTACGCTAGGAGCTATAAAAGGTGCTGAAAGAGCCAACAAAATTATACATGATATAATAAATAACCCGGCTATAGCAAGGGGGCTTCTTTTGTATCTTTTCCAAACTTCACGAAACCGACTTTGTTTTTTTGGTTTCTTTGTCTTTGGAACTGTTGCATTTTGTGTGTTGTTATCCATATCCAATCCCCCTTTCCTATTGGTATTGTGAACGTATACGCGGGTCTAAAAATGCGTAAAGTATATCTACCATTAAGTTTACAAAGCTAAAGGACAGTGCAATAAGCAAAACGCCACCTATTGCAGTAGGCCAATCACGTGTAAACAATGCACTAACCATAAACATACCAAGACCGGGTATAGCAAATATTGTTTCTGTTAATACAGCGCCACCAAGCAAAAAACCAAAGGACAAACCGGCTGTAGTGGTAACGGGTATTAGGGCGTTTTTAAGGGCGTGCCTAAAAATAACGGTGCGTTCCGATAACCCCTTTGCTCTTGCCGTTCGTACATAGTCTTGCCGTATACATTCCAACATGCTGGAGCGGGTCATACGCATAATAACAGCAGCGGAAGCCGAGGCTATTGCAATGGTAGGCATTATATATTGGATGGGGGTAGCGAAGCCGGTAGCGGGCAACCACCCCAAGTTGACTGTGAAAAATAGAATCAGCATCATACCTAGCCAAAAGTTGGGTATAGATACACCTAAAAGAGAGATAAAATTGGCTCCCATATCAAAAATAGAGTATTGCTTTATGGCAGACAAAATCCCCAAGGGGATACCTACACTAAGAGCCAGTGCAATACCCATACCCGCTAGCCGCATGGTGTGAGGGAATCTTGCAAAAATCTCTTCCGAAACAGGACGCTGGGTAGCCCAAGACATGCCAAAGTCTAGCTGGGCAACGCCTGCTACATAGCTGACAAATCTAACTAAAAATGGGTCGTCTAACCCCAAATCCAGACGCACCTGGTCAATCATTGCCTGAGTAGCCCCCTCGCCCAATATGATTTGGGCAGGGTCGCCCGGGGTTATATAGCTTAGTGTAAACATAATAAACGAAACACCAAGCAAAACGGGAATCATCATTACCAAACGCTTTAAAATATATTTGTGCATATCGTAATCTCCGAAAAAAAAGTAAAAAAAAACTGCGGGGCTAGGCTAGCCCCGCACCCCACTGGGGGCGAAGCCCCCAAACCACATCGTATGAGGTTAGGGGGCTTCGCTAAGGTTTTAGTTAATGAATTTTTATTCAAACCAAATTGTGGCGTGGTTGTGAGACAAGTTCGGGTTAAGCTCAAGCCCTCTAAGGTTAGGGTTAACAGCCATCAAGATCTCGCCTTGGCGCAAAACAAGCATAGGTGCTTCTGCACGGATAATAGCTTGGGCTTCTGCGTATATTTCCATACGAGCGGCATCGTCTGTTTCTGCACGACCTGCTTCTAACAATGCGTCTAGCTCCGGAGTTGACCAAAAACCGCGGTTACCGGGAGGACCGTAGTTAGAGGAGTGCAACAATGGGAACAGGGCATAGTCTATATCAGCTGTAACAGTTGTCCAACCAATAATCATCATGTCGTGTTCACCCACGTCGGAACGCTCAAGGTATGTTGCCCATTCCATAGTTTCTATAGACAAGTCTATACCGATTTGGGCTAGAGTAAACTGCATCATTTCAGATACTTGCTGGCGTTGCACGTTTGGTGCATTCCACCATATAGATGTAGAAAAACCGTCCGGATATCCTGCCTCTGCCAAAAGCTCACGAGCACGATCTAAGTTTGTTTCAAACGGTGGTTGCTCTACAAAGCCCCAAACGATAGGCATAACAGGGCTGTGTGCTATTGCACCGGCTCCCATCCAAACTACATCAATAGCTGCTTGTGTGTCAAAAGCATAGTTTATAGCTTGACGAACAAGTGGGTTGTTAAGGTATGGACGTTGAGTGTTCATCCAAATAAAGTCTGTACCCAAGTTAGGTCTACGCATAACGGTTACGTTTGGATCGGCTTCTGCTCCAGCAAGGTCACCAGGGGCCAACCCCATGGCTATGTCGGCAGTACCGGTAGAAACTTCTATTAACCTGGTAGATGGGTCAGGAACAACCCTAAATGTGATTCTTTCTAGTTGTGATACATTGCCCCAGTAGTTGTCAAAACGCACTTTCACTTGCTGGTCGCCTATTACAAGGTGGTCAAACATGAAAGCACCGGAACCGATTGGAGCATTCGCAAACTCGTCTTCACCAACTTCTAATAAATAGTTCATTGGCAAAATAGCCGCAGCCGGGTGAGATAAGTGGCGCAGGATTGGCACAAAAGGAATGTCCAAGTGGATAGTTACGTTGTAGTTATCGTGAGCTACAACCGTGTCTATCATACCCAAGATTGGTGCCATTTGAACAGAAGCCCCCGCTCTTTCTAATGAGAAAGCAACGTCGTGTGCTGTAAGGGGGTCGCCGTTGTGGAATGTAACACCGGAGCGTATTTGCATGTTAACTGTTTGTGGATCGGGCAAGTCCCAGCTAGTAGCCAGTCCCGGAAGCACTTCAAAAGTGTCGTAGTCCATAAGAACCAATGTAGAATATATCAAACGAGCAAATTCGGCAGATGCACTGTCGTTTGATTGGATTGGGTCAAAAGATACTGCTAATGATGGTGTAAGCACCATAAGTTCCGTTTGCGTTGTGCCGCCTGCAGGTGGTGTTACACCAGGGGGAGTGTCCGGTGCAGCCGGTGCACCACAAGCTGTTAGCATAAACATAAACGCAGTTACAAGCGGGACAATACCCAATAACTTTCTCTTCATTACTTTTACCTCCTTAAAGATAGGATATATTAGGCTTCCTGTGAAGCCTTTTGGGAACAAAAAAAACTGTATTTTCCGCTCCATCTTTCTTTCCTTTGGTGAGTTTTAGGAAAAAGTCTAAAACTTCGTAACCATTGCTACGATATTGTAACATAAGTTAAAAATTTTGTCAATTATTTTTTTGTTTTTTCACGGCCGTTTCATAAAAATGGGCAATGAAAAGTTAATTTGCCATAAATTCGAATTTTTAAACTTCTCCCAAACTAGCTAGCAAAAACGTATATAAATCTGCGCGTTCGTCAATAAATTTGCTAACCGGTTTGCCGTAACCGTGTCCTGCGGATTTTTCTATACGTATAAGCAGCGGGTTGTTGCCGCCGTCTGCTGCCTGTAGCGTTGCAGCAAATTTCCGTGCTTGCCCCGGCACAACCCTGTCGTCTGTATCGGCAGTCATTATCAAGGTTGGCGGATACACCACATTCATTTTAACGTTGTGTAGCGGCGAATATTTGTACATAAATGGGAAATGCTCGGCATTTTCGGCGTTGCCGTATTCGCCTGTCCACAGCCTGCCCGCTGTAAACAAATGATAACGCAACATATCAACAACAGGCACGGCAACCACCACCGCACCAAACAGCTCGGGGCGTTGCGTTAAACAAGTAGCAGTCAACAGCCCGCCGTTAGAGCCGCCCATTATTGCCAGTTTCTTTGTTGCTGTATATTTTTGCTCAATAAGATATTCGCCTGCCGCGATAAAATCGTCAAATACATTTTGTTTTTTCTCAAGGATGCCCGCCCTATGCCAATCTTCACCATATTCCGAGCCGCCACGCAAGCAAGCAACAGCATACACCCCGCCTTTTTCTAGCCACGCCAAACTTTGTACTGAAAAGCCGGGTGTCATGCTAATCATAAAACCACCGTAACCGTACAGCAAAACAGGGTTGTTGCCATCTTTTTGTAGCTTTTTCGCCTTTGTAATAAACATAGGGATTTTTGTGCCGTCTTTTGAGTGATAAAATTCCTGCACCGTTTCGTAATCATCAAAGGGGAAATCGATTTTTGGTTCAAACCAACAACTGCCGTCATCTCCCGAAAAATCGTACCGAAAAACGGCAGACGGATACAAATAACTGGTAAATTGCAAGAAAAACTCCTCGCGGTCATGCTTGCCGGAATATCCTGTAACTGTGCCGGGTGCCGGGAGGGTAATTTCTTTCACCATAGCACCATTTTTATCATAAATATGCACATTGTCTACCGCATCTTGCAAAAAACCGCACATTATATACCCGTTCACAACAGTCGCCCATTTAAGCATTTTACCGGAATCCGGGATAATGATTTGCACTTCACCAACAGCGGTTTCGCCCAACTTACGGCTTATAATCTTGCCAAAGGGGGCTTTTTCATGAGTAGACATATACACGAAACCATCAATAACACCAACAACGTCATATTCCTCATCAAAATTATCGGCTATGGTTACCCACGGTGATTTTTCGTCAGTCAACTTATCCAATGGCTTATAATGCAGTTGGTTTATAGGCATGGTATTATACCAAGTAGACATAAACACCCACTTTTCTGTATCGTCCACAAAAACATTAAACGACCACTCGGGATGTGCGTCATCCTTGTGAATTAGCTTGTCCTCAGATTGCGGTTGCCCTACCATGTGCAAATAAACCATTGCATTTAGCGTTTTTTTCTCCAAAACAGCACCGTCCTGCTCGGGGTAGCGGGTGTAAATAAAGCCGCTTTCGTCCGGCAACCAGGATATTTGGCTAAATTTTACGTGTTCGATGGTGTCCGGCAATGTTTCGCCGGTGGTTAAATCCATAACGTGGATAACTCGCCAATCAGAGCCTGCGGTAGATAGACCGTATGCAAAATATTTGCCGTTTTGGCTAAATTGTTGGGTTATAACCGCAACAGTGCCATCTTCGCTAAGCAAATTGGGGTCTAAAATGACCTCGCCCACCGTGTCTTGCAGATTTTGTAAACGATACAAAACACTCTGATTTTGCAAGCCCTCTTGTCGCCAAATATAATATTTGCCTGCGACATACCTGGGAACTCCGCATTTTGTGTAATGCCACAATTCTTTTAGACGGTCGTTAAGTTGTTTGCGAGCGGAAAAACCGCCGACATATTGCTCAAAATCGGCGTTTTGCTCGTCTATCCAGGTTTGCACTTCAGCATCGGTGTCGGTTTCCAACCAACGGTACGGGTCGGCAACAGTTGTGCCGTGGAAATTGTCTGTTACTAGTTCTCGGCGGGTTATTCGCCTTTTTGGTAAATCCATGAGTTATTTTTCCTTTCAATATTCATATCTACGGCATCCTATTACCGTGCGAACGACTAATATAACGATAACTGCCATGTAGATAAACGACACATACGAAAATCCAATTTGTGCCACACTAAACAATGCCAAAAGCGTAATATTAATTATTCCCATAAGTATTAAATTAAAACCACACCACCTCGCCATCCCCTTTTTATCAGCAACTTTCTTTTCGTTATATCCAGCCAAAAGTTCAACCATCTCATATTTGACTACTAATGTGCCTAAAACGATAAACAAAACTGACGGTATCAAAAATATCATCTTATCTCCTCCTGTATAAAGTTTTGATCTTAAAGATTGCAAAGAGTTTTCACAAAAAACAATCCTCCTTTATATAAATTCAGACCCCAAAGCCCTTTGTCTAATTATATCAGACTTTTCCCAAGAGTGTCAAACATAATAAAATCACAAAATCACACAGGATAGGCTTTAACAAAAAAAATAACGCACTCGGACATTTTGAGCTTACTTTGTTACACAAAACACTGTATAATGGAGTTATAGATGATTCCATTTAAAACTCGCCCACACAGAAAATCACATAGGGTGTTACATAGAGTCTCACATAGGGTGTGACATAAAGAGTTTCTAAGTTCGCATTAGAAAGCTATCTTTAAAAGCAATTCCCAAACATATAACCAAGGTTTTTCGCCATCTCCCATTTTTTTTTGCCATACTTTGAGCATATATTTTACCTCTATTTTTTTCAAAAAATTACACCTGATTTTTTAAAAAAAATTTAAAAAATTTTATAAAAATATCCAACTATTCAACCAATGGTTTATTGAAAATAAAATGCACTTTTGATACAATAGAGTCACGAAACCAAAATCCAAAATTTTATTATTTATTTTATTATTTAATAATTTATTATTTAAGGAGAAAAAAACATGAGAGAAGAAAGAATAAAAATACTGGAAATGCTCAAAGAAGGAGTAATCACTGTCGAAGAGAGCATAAAATTAATGGATACCATAGAGAGCCAAAAGGAACAAGAAGAAGCAAGAGAAGCGAGAGAAGAAAGAAAAGAAAGAGAAGATTCCTCTGGCGGTAGCGAGCCTAACTTTACCATTTGGTCAACAGATGGCTCTAAACGCAAAAGGCAGGGGGTTTTTGATCAAATCTCCGAAATGGTAGAAACAATAACGGAAAATGTAACTAAGGGGGTAAGCGACACATTTGAGCAATTTGAAGTAGGTGAATTTACAAAGGGTTCAAAGTTTTCCTTTAGCGATTCGCCTGAAAATTTGGAAAGTATACAGCTAAAAGGTAAAAATGGACCAATAAAAGTAGAAAGCCATGATGGCAATACAGTAGAACTGCACGGAAAATACAATCCCAGACCTGGCAGAAAACCGAGCTTTGAAGTAACATATAACGAAGGGCGCATGGAGCTAGATTACGACTACAACGCCGTAAGATCCCTTAGCCTAAAACTCTTAATCCCCAATACTCTAATAAAAGAGTTAGACCTGCAAACAAGCAACGGAAGGATAGAGTTTGAAGATATAAAATCTAGCACTATATACGCAAAAAGCAGCAATGGTTCCATTGTAGTAGAAGACACCGAGAGCGACTTGCTTGTTCTAGGCACCTCCAACAGTTCCATTGTCTTAGATGATGTTAAAGTAACAAAAGCGAAACTTTCTACCAGTAATTCCTCTATAAAGTTGGAAGATGTTTTTGCGACAGAAATAGAAGCCCGCACAAGTAACAGCAGCATTTCCATAAAGGATCTAGAGCCTTTGGAAAATGATGTTACTGTAGAGGCACAAACGGTCAACAGCGGGATAAATGTGGAACTGGAGGGTGTTGCAGCAAAGTTCAGAGCCGGAACCAGTATCGGAAGAGTAATGACACAAGGAAGATTTGTGTATATTGAAAACTCAAAATCCTTTGTAAAAGCAGAAACCCCAAACTATGATGAAGCGGAAAAAAGGGTAAACCTAAGCCTAGATACAGCTAACGCCAATATTAAAATTAGTGTAGACGAATAAAAAGCATAGAAACAAGCACAAAAAAACAGTGCGGGCAAAAATGTACTTGCCAGCACTGTTTTTTTGGTTATTATAACCATTTTATTCATAATCGTTGACTATATCATCTACTGCTATTTTTGCCATAGATATTACTTTTTCGTTTTCGCCCAGGTTAATAAGTTTAACCCCTTGAGTTATTCTACCCATAACAGATATATCTTCTATACGTAACCTAATAACTACCCCCAAGGAATTTATTAGCATCAATTCATCTTCTGTACTAACTTGAGCAATTCCTATCAAATTACCTGTTTTTGGAGTAATACGATACGTCTTCAACCCCTTGCCGCCTCTTCGTTGGTGGCGAAAAGCGTCTATGACTGTGCTTTTCCCAAAGCCTTGCTCACTCACCAGCAATATGTTGGTGTCGGCTTTTAGCACCTCTGCACCAACTACTATATCTCCCTCCTTTAAGGTAATAGATTTTACCCCGGCGGCTGTGGTACCCGTCGAACGCACGTCATTCAAGTTAAACATTATGCCCATCCCCAACTTTGTAGCCACAAAAACATCGCTTTTTTCTTCAGTTTCCAGCACAGTTATCAGCTCATCTTCATCTTTTAACATCAAAGCTCGTTTGCCAATTTTCTTCAAATTTTTAAAATTATCTGTGGATATTTTTTTGATTATACCTTGCTTTGTTACCATAACAAAATAATCGTTTTCAACAAACTCCTTTATGGAGATAACTGTTGCAACTTTTTCGTTTGGTTCTAAATTGATTTGGTTTACTATAGCCATGCCTTTTGCATTACGTTGAGCCTCGGGTACTTCGTAGCCTTTGTTCATGTACACTTTGCCTTTGTTTGTGAAATATAACAAAAAACTATGGGTATTTGTTACAAACAAATTTTTCACCACATCTTCTTCCCTTGTTTGCATACCCATAATGCCTTTGCCACCACGATTTTGGCTTTTGTATGTGTTAAGGGGTAACCGCTTAATATAACCCAGGTGCGTCATTGTTATAACACACATTTCGTCGTCTATTAAATCTTCTACAGAAAAGTCATTACCTTGCTCTAAAAGTATTTGTGTACGCCTTTCATCAGCAAATTTAGTTTTTACAAGGAGCAATTCCTCTTTTACTATTGTGTACTGGCGGTTTTTGTCTGCTAAAATATCTAACAAATCTGCAATCAGGGCTACCAGCCCTTTGTGTTCCTCCTCTAGCCGGTCGCGTTCAAGCCCTGTTAATGCACGCAAACGCATATCCACAATAGCTGTTGCTTGAATATCTGTAAGGGCAAACCTTTCTGTTAAGCCGTTTTTTGCCTCCCCCGTATCTCGAGAAGAGCGTATAATTGTAATAACCTCGTCTATATGATCAAGAGCTACAAGCAACCCTTCCAGTATATGAAGCCTTTTTTGAGCCTTTTCCAACTCAAACCTTGTGCGGCGTACCACTACCTCTATTTGGTGAGCAACATAATGTTCCAAAATCTCCTTCAGATTTAGGGTTTTTGGTTCATTGTTCACAAGAGCCAGCATATTAACAGAAAATGTGTTTTGTAGCTGACTATATTTGTACAAGTTGTTAAGGATAATATTGGCGTTTACATCTCTCTTTAGCTCTATAACGATACGGATACCGTGTCGGTTACTTTCATCTCGCAGATCGCTAATTCCTTCTATTTTTTTCTCACGAACCAAATCCCCTATTTTCTCTACCAGCATTGCCTTATTCACCATATATGGCACTTCTGTTATTACTATCATTTGGCGGTTATTTTTTAGTTCTTCTATCGTTAATGTGGAACGTACTGTAAGACCGCCTTTGCCGGTGCGATAGGCACTTTTTATGCCACTAACTCCCAAAATATTAGCACCGGTAGGAAAATCCGGGCCCGGTATGATATTTATCAATTCTTCTATGTCTGTATCAACACCCGCCATGTAGCCATCTATAATTTTTAAAACACCATCTATAATCTCCGCCAAGTTGTGGGGCGGGATATTTGTTGCCATTCCCACAGCAATACCACTTGCCCCGTTCACAAGCAAATTCGGGAAACGAGCGGGCAGCACAGTCGGCTCTGTAGATTCCTCGTCATAATTTGGTACAAAGTCTACTGTGTTTTTATCAATATTTTCCAACAAATAAGAAGATATAGGGCTAAGCCGTGCTTCTGTATAACGCTCCGCAGCTGCCGAATCTCCGTCTATTGAGCCAAAATTCCCCTTTCCATCTACCAATGGATAACGCAAAGAAAAATCTTGTGCCATGCGGACCATTGCATCATATATTGCGGCATTACCGTGGGGGTGGTAGTTGGACATGGTGTTACCGGTTATACGAGCACTTTTTTTATAGCCTTTGTTTGGCGTAAGTCCCATTTCTTCCATTGTGTAAAGTATTCGGCGGTGAACCGGTTTTAAGCCATCTCTAACATCGGGCAACGCACGAGAGGCAATTACACTCATCGCATAGTTTATAAAGGAGGTTTTAACCTCTTCTTCAATTTTTATATCTTTTATTTTGTCGCTCATATTTGCAAATATTCCTTTCAAAGCATAAAATGGAACTGCTATAAACCAAGGGCTTGCCTTTTACGACAAGCCCTTTTTATGTAAAACAAACTTATTAGTGTCTGGAAAACAGTCTGTCCATGGGGGAGAGAGTCCTGTATTGTAGTGTCGCAATCATGGCATCACGCAAAAGCATCAAGCCAAATTCCTCCCAAACAGAGGAGTCTGTCGGCACTTCTGGCCAAGGAACCAAAGAACCGTCCGCTAACAGTGCCATCGGGTGAGATATAAATGTCATTCCCAAAGCGTTACCGTGGTTGTTTCCAGGGAATGGGAAGCGATCCCCACCGTTTGCACCAAAGCCACCCCAAATAAAGTTGCTACCGGCTACCCTGTAAACAGTGCTGTCATCTCTTATTGGGTTACCATTTGCAAGATACCAAGTATACCTAGGCCTTGACACACCTTCGTGTACAAAGTCGCCTATTTGTGTGCCTCTAACGGCTCCGGCAACAACGGCGGGCTGTCCACCGTTTAGCCCAAACTCCGGAGGGGCAAGATCTGCACTGCCGCTTGCTTCCATGTTAAGCAATGTTAGTAGGTCATTGCCTTGCATTTCAAACAAAAGGATTGCGTTGTTAAAAGGCATGGTCGCTAGCATATCAAGCATTGTAACTTCATCTGTAGATTCCCAGTGCCATGGTCCCATATTGCGCCAACCACCAAAATTGGATACGTATACCCAATCGTTTTGTATGGTACCGGGCCAGTCTGCCGGGTCGGTGTTGCGGTTAATATAGTCTTCAACCAGTTCTGTTACCCAAGCATTCCTGTGGTTTCTCAGTTCTGTATTGTCTTCTATATCTAAATTGGCACCGGGTATTCCGCGAGTACCAACTACTTGGTTAAGAAACGCTCCGGCACTCTCCCAAAAAACATCTACTTGGTCGTTAACCGCATTATAAACAGCTTGTATCAAGGGTTCGTCAAAAGCAGGGTTAAGCCCAAAGTTAAGAATTGAGTTTGGGTTTGGCTCTCCGTCAAGCATTGCGGGACCGCTAAGCTCGCTTGTAATATCCAATAAGTTGCCGTTTGTGTCAAAAAAGAAAGATAATCTGCCCAAAGTGCGACCGTGCCATCCCGCTTCAACAACCATTGTGTCGTTTGTTGTGCGGTTATTTACAAGGTGGGTGTGCCCGGCAATTATCACATCAAAACCATTTACTACGTTAGCCAAAAGGTCGGCTTCGGCACCGTGTCCGCCACCGGTACCCATGTGTGTTAATGCTACAACAGCAGAGGCACCATAGTGATTCCTTAGATGCTGTATAAGTTCTTCTATATCAGAAGTCCAGCTCGGGTTATAATTTGCGGCAAAAACAAGCTCCCCATCTACATAGGAGGCGCCTATGGTAGGGGTTCTAAGGTCAAATTCTCCCAAAATCGCTTGTGAAACTAGGTGAGGCATACCGCTTGTCATAAGGCCAACCAGTGCAACAACAGCGTTACCATCGCTAATAATGGTGTAAGGTTGCACCCAGTCGGGGTGTTCATCGGTACCCGCAACAAACAAATCTGCCGCGAGGAACTGTGTGTGTTCTCCGAAATATCTGGCAAAATCCACTGAACCAAAGCTAAACTCATGGTTCCCTAGGGCGGAATATCTTACCCCAAGGAAGTTGTAAAGCCATACAGTAGGCTCACCCAAAAGATAGTTTGAAACAGGATGCCCATGATAGTTATCACCGGCTGCCACTAAAACTACATTGCCCGGGTTGGGGTTCTGTAAGCGCCAATATTCTGCAAAAGCAGAAAACAGCCCTGCCCCCGGATCGGCAGCGCTTATAAAGTCGTCTATCATACCGTGAAAATCTGCGTGGTGCAATATATCTATACGGCGTTCATCTTCAACCGCAAAGGCTGTGCTTGGCACAGCAAGAACTACAAAAGCCACGGAGAACGCAACTGCGATCGCCCGTATCTTTAACCAAAGGTTTTGCCCCTTTGTCATTTTCGTACCACCTTTCCTTAAATTATTAAGATTATGAAGGTTATAAAAAAGTGAAAAAAATTAAAAATTGTGAAATTTTTATATCTCTGATTTTCTTGCACTTGCACAAAAAAATATTCGCAATTCACATTGCTTTAAAATTGTAGAAATATTAAATCCTCACAGTGGAAATTGTACCATAAATAGAATAGTAACGTCAACCCCCTATTTTTTAACTATTATGAAAACTATTATGAAAAGGAGCATGAAAAGCACTTGCAAACCAAAACCGCCCTCAATGGTTTAGCTCTAGCCATTGAGGGCGGTTTGAAATTATTTTGGAAATTATCTTGCTAGACCTTGCACCCATTCAAGAGGCATTTTTACGTAGCGTGCGACTTTATCAGGAGTAAAGCCATCACCTAACATTTCAAGGGCGGTTTCACGCTTGGCTTTTTCTTGCCCTTTTTCTAGCCATTTTTCTTGCCCTTCGTTTATAAACCTATCCAATGTACCGTCTTTCTCAAACTGTTTCAAAATAATGTTTCTCACAGCAACACTAGTCATCGCTAAAACCTCCTCAAAAATTAACTGATTTGCATCAAACACCCTATCGAGATAAGGATTTTCTTTTTCCAATGAACCATACTTGCCGAAAGCATCAAACACTTCTTGCATATCCATTTTTGCAGACGAATAAGTTAATGCTTATACTACAATATTCGTGTCAATGTTTGCATTCATCATTGCGTAAAACTAAACTCCTCAAAAACACGAATCACTCTACCATTTTTAACAACCACAAAATAAGGAATCGTATTAGTTCTTGTTGCCAAGTCTGCATTTATGTTATCGGGATTAAGCACAGGTGGTATTGGTGTGGTCCAAAATGATTCACTCAAATATCGAATAAAATCATCCAAATTAACATCCGCTCGTCTACTAATATTTCCTACAGGGTCATCTTCAATGATAATTAAAGCAGAATCGGTAAAGGAAAATACTGTTTCTTCGGTAATCTCGAAACGTAATATGTCCTGTGTCGAGTTATCCCAAATCTCGTACCAATTATAAAATTGTTCTGGTTCTAAGCCCAGTTCGGTTGTGAGATTAGGCATATTATACTCCATATCTAAACTTACCAAACTAATATAAAGCCAGTTATCACGTATAACTATCGACCCAATTAATAACATTGTTTCATCTTCGACAATGGTATCACTGTTTTCTAGTATATCTGTATCGGTACACCCTGTTAATGCAAATATTACCATAACTACTGTACACAATAAAAATAACAACTTTTTCATTTTCAATATCTCCCCAAATATAAATTAACTCGCCACCGCCATAAGAAAACAGTATCAAACAAAATAATTATACCACACCCGACCTAGCAATAGCTACGTTAGATGTTATCGAAAAAGAATACATCTGCCAATGTTCCGTCATCATATTCTGTGTTTGGATAAGATTCAATCATTTCATATTTTCCGTTTGTGTATTCATTTATTGCATTATTCCAAAAATACACGGAGTTTTCGTTTTTGGGATGTCTTTTCAAGTGCCATGTTCCACGGTGCAAATCCAATGCCGTGAATAATGCTTTTTCCCCGATGCCCATTCTGCGGTATTTATACATAACGAAAAATTCTGAAATTACAAAATCGGTTTTCCTGTCCGCAGCTTCGGGATAATCGTTTATCATAATAAACCCCGCAAGTTTACTGTCAACTTCAATGAAATATGCCCAGCGGTTCTCGTCTTCCCACCAATAGCAATCCAAATATTGATAACCGTATAAGCCGAGTTTGTTCACATCTCTGTTATCATATTGCGAAAATTCATAATCGTATTTTTCCAATAGATTGGCGAGAATTTCTCTTTCTTCGAGTTCGATTTTTCTTAATGATACGTGCATATTAAATGCCTCCTAATATAAATTAACCGCCGCCGCTATGAACGGCGACGAACGGAAAAGATAATGCTTATACTATTCCTTCAACCACAATGTAACAGTATCGCCGTACACTCTATACCCAACACGCCCACTACCATAAGAACACGGTATCGAACAAAATAATTATACCAAACCACAAAACAATCTGCAACAAAAATTTCGCCAAAAACACTTAATGACATTTGCCCCACAATGTGATATACTTGGATAGTTGAAAATAATTGCAAAAAACCGCTAGTTACGCAAGGTGGGCAAAATTGAATTTGCGAAAACTGGCGTTGCAATCGCATAATAACATTCAATAAATTAGGAGGTACTTATGGGACAAATTTATACAGCCTGTGTTTATGACACAAAAAAAAGAATTGCATATACAGGTGATGTGGATAAATTCCACGCAAATTGCCATTCTAACAGCGGCTCGGTCGTAACCACGCATTATTTATTGCGACAACAGCCGTATAACGTAATGTGGGGCGGCGGTTACGTGGTTATTGACGATTTTCTTGAACAGTTTGATCTGGCGGAACACGAAGACCTTTTGTTGGGCATATCTACTTATGAAGATTTGGAAGGTTTTACGGATAACAACGAAAACGTCGAACAGTTGCCCTATTACGATAAAATAAAATTCATAGATGACAACAGCAAAACATGGCAACGCAAAAACATTTGGCACGGAGACATTCCGGAAAAGGCACTAAAATATTTTGACCACAAAACAACACTATCGGTTTTGTATACGGGATATTTGCTTAATCACACGCAAAAACTGGCGGTTGACTTGGCGGATTATCACAAAAAGTCGTTATATATGCGGTCGTTCGAGCCTTTGTACGAAGAGCCCATATATGATGTAACTGTGTGCATTGATGCTGTTCCAGTTTTGGCGTGTTGCGGCGGAAACGCTCAAATGGCTTATTTGAACGGAGTTTCGGCAGAAAGCACTCCGCAACTTGCGACAACTTGGACTGGCGATTTATTGCAAATTGTGGACGAGCTACCCAAGGATTTTACTCTAATAGACTGCTGTTTTGCCGATATTTGGGATAGGGCGAATTATTGCTATAAAACTTTCGGCACCAACGAAGACGGCATTATCAAAGATAAAAATGGGCTGTACAAGGCAACGCCGCTGACACTTTTTGGCAATCAAGGCTCTGTGCGAAATGTTAAAGTTGAGATAGAGGAAATAACGGAGGGCTACAGAAAAGGGAGGAATTTGAAATTTAGGACTGTGGAGGTTTTGGGGGATTAGTTGGCGGCACATTGCAAAATTGACAATTTGCCAAAAACAAATGATTATCCAAATGCCGCATAATTTGCCCTGTCTGCCCCCCGCCTGCCGGCGGGAAGGTGTCTGCCCTGTCTGCCGATAGACAGGCGACAGGCAGATCCCTACGGTTTTATGTCAACCTTAACACATTTCGTCCCACTCAACTTCTCGCTCAAAGCATCAGGCTGATTCAACCCTGCAAACAACGTAAAACCACCACTATCAACAAACCGCTTGCCGCTATCGTCAACCACATCAAACGCCGACCTATCTAACGCAATCTCGCTGGAATAAATCCTTTGTCGGCTTAAAATCCGAATTATCAATCATGCGTTTTCGGATTTCTCCGTTTTTGCTGTCAAATAAAAAGGCATTTGCAGAATTATTACTTTTTACTACTTTGTAATAATCATCTTGGAATACTACTGCACAATTATCTTCAATCGCAACGGCAGGTTTATTCTGTGTTTTCATAAATTCGTCAAAACCGAGTCGTTCGTTATAATGAGGGCAGTGCAGTCCGTATATCATACCCAATCCATCTACCACACAATATTGACCCGTTTCATCAAGAAAGCTATCGCTGTGTCCGTGTTCAAACCAACAAATCGAACCCGCACTCAGCCCCGTCAAAATAATGCCGTTATTATAAGCCTTCCGAAGATAGTCGTCTACTCCTCTGCTTTTCCACGCCTCCATCATTTTGTCGGTGTTGCCCCCGCCTACGTAAATAATATCAGCTGACAGTATCATTTCACAAATTTCGGCATCAGACGGCGTTTCGGTAATGATTTTTAGTGACGTTACCAAACAACCTAATTCGTCGCCATATATGTGCTTAACCGTTTCTATATATCCCTCGGAATCACCGCTTGCCGTGGGAATAAAAAGAACTTTGGGGGTACTTTTCTTTGTAGATTTCACTATATATTCATCAATGGCAAAGGTTTCATTGCAACGCAATTCCCCGCCGCCTATAGCCACAATAGTTTTCTTTGTACTCATACCAAACCTCCGATAATATAAACTAACCCGCCACCGCCAAAAGAACACAGTATCGAATAAAATAATTATACCAAATCCGACCCAACAATTTCTATCCTCAATTTTTTTGTTCTTCGGAGTAAGTCATGGGAAAATGGCGGGTTTTTCGCAAATTCCGCCTTTATGTGTTGATTAGATAGTCATTCTATTTTTTAAGGCTTTGCACCCATTCAATGGGCATTTCTACGTTATCAGCTACTTCAGCGGGGGCGTAGCCTTTTCTTAGCATTTTAAGAGCGGTTTCCTTCGCTTTATCTTCTCTAATACTATCCAATGTACCGTCTTTCTCAAACTGTTTCAAAATAATGTTTCTCACAGCAACACTAGTCATCGATATAACCTCCTCAAAAATTGACTGGTTTGCATCCAATACCCTATCGAGATAAGGATTTTCTTTTCCCAATGAACCATACTGGCTGAAAGCCTCAAACACTTCTTGCATATCCATTTTTGTTAAACTACTCCGCAAGTTTTTCAAAAAAACATTTTCCTCTGCGGTCAATCTCTTGCTTTCGATTATTTGTGCCTTAAAAGTATCACCTTTAACATAGTATATGCCGTTACTAACTTCTTCAACCTCAAATCCTCTGTCATTTACAAGATGGTCGAACAATTTTATGGGTTTAGGTGTAACTACAAAACTAATTGTTATATCCTCTATCGGTATTTCCTCAAAGGCAGAATAAATCATGGCATACCCCGTAACCTTATTATAATCCCAAATAGAAAGATTGTCTTTTTCGGATTTGTACTCAAAGATGTTATTATTTCTGAATATCCGCCCTATGTTTTTGCCTATCTCAACATCTGCCGTCTTTTTGATTATGAGAACGTCCATTTTGAGGGCTTCTTTGCTTAATTGGTGTTCCTCTTCAAAGGTTAGAACATCTTTATAATCGTACAATTCTAATTGGAGAGCGGCGTAAAAAGCATCGTGCCAATAGATTTTATCTTGCTTGCTGTTGTCTTGCGAAATGTCTTTATCCATAATGCCCCCTGCAAATCTGATTAAGTTAATTTTAGCAGAAAAAGACGATAAACGCAACAATCGTCTTTTTATTCGCATGGCTTTTAGCTTTGAAAAAGAGAAACGAGGGCTTATTTCTCGATTTATTGTGATGTGCAAAATCTAGGCTGGTGTTGCTTATTTAATTTTTATGGACGGAAAAGATAATGCCTATGCTGCATAGGACTTCAGCAAATCAAACGCATCAAAATTAACGCCAAAATGCCTTTTCCCCATAAAGCTCCCATTTTCCTTCATACGTGCAATTTCATCCCATGATGCAGATTTTACATCCATACTTTCACTCTCTTGTAATACAGCACAAGCAATGTCATACTCCTCTTTGAACAACCAATGGTCAAAGAATGCACTATCGGCTCTATAACTGCAAAATAATTCGCCATTTTTAGGGTTCAAATGTATGCCAACCTCTTCTTTTACTTCACGCACAGTAGCAACCAAACTGCTTTCTCCACTGATAGCACAACCACCGGGTGCGCTCCATATTCCCGGAAGCCAATCACATTCAAGTGCACGTCTCATGATTAAAAATTGCCCTTTACTATTCATAACCCATGAACACACCACGGTGTGGTACATTTCATGTGGGAGAGGTTGTCCTCTCTTATGGGTTTTCCCAGTAAATTCACGGTGCTTATTATATAAATCCCAAAGTTCACATGCATTCATGCTCATATAAATAAAACTACCCTTCTGAAAATATAAATTAACTCGCCACTGCCACCAAAACACAGTATCGAACAAAATAATTATACCACACCCGACCCACCAATTTTTACCCTCATTTTTTTGTTCTTTGGAGTACGGGGGGTATTTAGTTTCATGCCCCAAGAGTTGTTGTAATGTCCATACATCAACGTGTCCGTACTAGAACATAGTAGTGGCTACCGTGTGCCTCTGAAAATATATACAGTTCCCATTTATACATCTCCTTTGGTAACGCTATATTTTTCTTTCGCGTTCGTAACAATCTTGAAACCGTATTTTTGGGCTGACTTTTCGCCGCTTTTTCTATAATATTCAGTCAACTGAGCAGCTGTCATATCTTTTGTTCTTTCATAAATCTCAAGCCTGATTCTATTTACTTCCTGTTCAATAGAGTTATATTTATCCATTTTCAACCACCTCCATAGGCGAATAAATTTCGATAGCACGATAACCATTTAATATATTTATATTTCCTGTTGCAAGTTTTGTTTTACGCTTGACAATATGCTGAAAATTCATGCTTATTATCATATCTAATTCGTTTACTGTAGCTATAGCGATATGCAAACCGTCAGCACGGTATTTTAGCGGTATTATCCCTTCTTTAGCATAAATATCTGCTATTTTTACTGCTTCGTCATTGGGCGCAAGTACAGTAATATTATATTCTGAAATAAGCCCCATCATTTTATCACGTTTCGTTTCCGGAGCATTTTCTAACTCGTCAGTCACATAAGTTGACGTAAAAGCTTCATATTTTCCCGCCGCAATTTCCTTAAATAATTTCACTGTGTCAGTCCCTGTCAGTATCGACATAAAAGTTAAATAAAGTCGTTTCAAGATATATTTTAGCTACTCTCATACAAAAGCCCCCTAACTGCAACTAATATAAATTAACTCGCCACCGCCACAAGAACACAGTACCAAACAAAATAATTATACCACACCCGACCCACCAATTTCTATCCTCATTTTTTTGTTCTTTGGAGTAGGTCGGGGGGTATTTTTCATAAAATCATCTGCCGAACATACTGGCAAGAGGATTAGGATTAACCGCTGATTGCAGTTGGCTGTTTTCAACAGCGGAGTGGCTATATAACAAACAGACTTTCCTCACTTTAATTTATTCATAAATTTTTCTGTATTTACAATAAAACGCTCGTGTGTTCCTTTGCCTATATCTCCCTTTTCATCTTTGGCGTGTACTTCAAACACAAGTTTGGATCTGTCCACTTTTATAAGTTTGGCTGTGCTTGTAACCCTGCCACCGATAGGAGTTGCAGCAAGATGAGAAACATTTACCAATATCCCCACAGTGGTGTAACCCTCATCTAGCAGATGTTCTGTCGCTTTTGCCGCAGCCTGCTCCATACAGGCAATCATGAACGGTGTACCAAACACGGGCAAATACCCACTTCCTAATGATATTGCACTATGCTCATGTTTTACTTCCATCTCAAAACTGTGGGTTAATCCCTCTTTTATATTTTCGTTCACAATCACCCTCCTTTGATTTTTGCGTTTTTTGAGTTCTTGAGTTCGTTTGAGTTTCAAATTACGGAGCTTTTTCTTATTTTATGAGCAAGCTCTCTCCGGTCATTGCCGCCGGCTTAATTTGATTCATCATGTCCAAGATTGTGGGAGCAATATCGCACAGCTTGCCCTCTTTTACCCCTTTCACGCCGGGGCTGTTCACAACGATAAACGGCACGGGGTTTGTGGTGTGGGCAGTGTGGGGTTCTTTTGTTTCATAATCTATCATTTTGTCTGCATTGCCATGGTCGGCACATATAAACATTTGCCCACCCGTTTTTATTACAGCATCATACGCCTTACCTACCCCTTCATCTACTGCCTCTATTGCAGCTATTACCGCTTCAAGGCTTCCGGTATGCCCAACCATATCAGGGTTTGCATAATTTATAAGAATAAAGTCGTAGCTACCGCTTTCTATGGATTCTACCAGCTTTTGCGTAACTTCCGGCGCGCTCATCTCTGGTTGAAAGTCATATGTTGCCACTTTTGGAGAAGGAACCAATATCCGCTCCTCACCTTTGAACGGCTGTTCCCTGCCTCCATTAAAAAAGAATGTAACATGGGGATATTTTTCCGTTTCCGCAATACGCATTTGTGTAAACCCTAAGTTTGCCAAATGCTCTCCAAGAGTGTTGTCCAAATTGTCTGATGTGAAAACCACCTGTTTGTTTGGAGTCTTTGGATCGTATTCTGTAAAGCAAAAATATTTTAGTGGAAAATAGCCATTGGGACGTTCAAAACCTTGAAAATCCTCTACACAAAAAGCGGTGGTAAGTTGACGGGCTCTATCCGGTCTAAAATTAAAAAATATAAAGCTATCCCCTTCTTTTATTGTGGAATCTTCAGACACAACGATGGGTGGAATAAATTCGTCTGTTACAGCTTTTTCAATCCCCTCACCGGCATAATAGCTTTCCATTGTTTTTACCGGATCCGTTGTTTTCTCGCCTTTTCCGTGTACCATGGCATCGTATGCCAGTTTCACCCGTTCCCAGCGTTTATCTCTGTCCATGGCATAATATCTGCCTGTTATTGTGGCAAGTTTACCAACGCCCTGTTTGTCCATTTCTGCCAATAAATCTTTTATATACCCTGCACCGGCAGTTGGGGATGTATCCCGCCCATCCATAAATGCGTGTACATACACTCGCTCAAGACCGTTGTCTTTTGCCATTTTTATCAGTGCAAAAAGATGCTCAATGTGGCTATGCACCCCCCCATCAGACAAAAGACCTGCCAAGTGCAGAGCTTTGTCATTTTGTTTGCAGTTATCCATTGCCGCAAGCAGAGTTGGGTGAGTAAAAAAATCTCCGTCTTCTATTGCTTTGCTAATGCGGGTAAGTTCTTGGTACACAATGCGACCGGCACCAATATTAGTGTGACCCACCTCGCTATTGCCCATTTGCCCCCTAGGCAAGCCAACGCTTAGACCACTGGCATCACCAAGAGCGTTTGGGTATTTTTTTGTTATTTTGTCTATATTGGGCGTGTTGGCTAAATACACCCCATTGTGATCTGTATTGTCTGTAATACCGTAGCCATCCAGTATCATTAGCACAGTTGGTTTTTTCATTTATTCTCCTACGATAATATAGTAAATAGTAAATAGTCGATTAACTTAATTTTTTATAAAAATTTTTGCAATTTTTAAAATCAAAGTTAATCGACCGACTAAAATAACGAAATTGCTATACCTATCCATTTACCACATCAACGAACTCAGCTTTTAGGCTTGCACCACCTACTAAGCCACCGTCAATGTTTGGTTGTGAAAATAACTCTCCTGCATTTTTTCCGTTTACACTACCACCATATTGTATGGTTACAGCTTTTGCAACGCTATCGTTGTAAAGCTCGGCAAGCAAATCTCTTATAGCTTTGCAAACTTCTTCTGCTTGTTGGCTGGTTGCAGTTAGCCCCGTTCCGATGGCCCAAACCGGCTCATACGCTATAACAATATTTTTAACGGCTTTTTCTTCAATATTATGCAATGCAACTTTTGTTTGCAGACGAACCACCTCTAATGTGATGTTTTTGTTCCGCTCTTCCAAAGTTTCTCCAACGCATATTATTGGTATAAGACCGGCACCCAGGGCAGATTGTGCCTTTGCGTTTACCCCCTCGTCCGTTTCGCCAAAATACTGACGGCGTTCGCTATGACCAATAATAACGTACTTTACTCCCATATCGGCAAGCATTTGCGAGCTTATCTCTCCGGTGTATGCACCACTTTCCTTTTCGTGCAGATTTTGCGCCCCAACGGCATAGTTTGTGCCTTTTACTGCTTCTACAGCCACAGACAAGCTAACGGCAGGCACACAAAAAACCACCTGCCTGTCATCTTTAAACTTACCTTTAAAACCGGCTATAAACTCTCCGGTTTGGGAAGGGAGCATGTTCATTTTCCAGTTTCCTGCCACCACAATTTTTCTTTCCATGCCTTTTTTTCCTCCGTTTCACTTCATAAATAGCGAATTGACTTTTTTCTGTCGGTTTCAAAATAGAAAAAGTCAATTCGCTTTTTTTAAATATGACCTATGCGTCTGCTACGGCTGCGATACCGGGCAGTTCCTTACCTTCCAAAAATTCCAGGGATGCACCACCGCCGGTGGAAATGTGGCTCATTTTGCTGCCGTAACCTAATATATTAACAGCCGCAGCACTATCGCCGCCACCTATTATTGTAGTTGCACCGTCAAGATCTGCAAGAGCCTGTGCAATAGCTTTTGTGCCTACCGCAAAATTTTCAAACTCAAACACACCCATGGGCCCGTTCCAAACTACAGTTTTTGCACCTTTTAATGCGTCCGCAAAAAGCTCACGGGTTTTTTCGCCAATATCCAAACCTAACCAATCATCTTCTATTCCGGAAGAAGGTACGGTTTTGTATTCTGCATCTGCGGTAAACTCTTTTGCCACAACAGTGTCAACCGGCACAAGCAAATTAACTCCTTTTTCCTTAGCTTTTGCAAACATTTCTTTTGCATACTCTATTTTGTCTTGCTCCAAAAGGGATTTGCCTACATTGTAACCTTGAGCAGCCATAAATGTATATGCCATACCCCCACCTATTATCAGTGTGTCAACTTTGTCTAGCAAATTGTTTATTACGTCTATTTTGTCGCTAACTTTTGCACCACCCAAAATAGAAACGAAGGGGCGAACGGGGTTGTTTACAGCCTCACCCAAAAACTTCAGCTCTTTTTCCACAAGGTACCCTACAGCGCTTTCTTTCACAAACTTTATAACCCCAACAGTGGAGCAGTGGGCTCTGTGGGAGCAACCAAAAGCATCATTCACAAAAATATCGGCAAAACTAGCCAATTCTTTAGAAAAAGCGTCTTGGTTTTTTGTTTCTTCTTTCCTGTAACGGGTATTTTCTAACAAAAGTATTTCCCCATCTTTTAAAGAATCTGCTATTTTTTTTGTTTCAGGACCTGTAACTTGCGGGTCGTTCACAAACTTTACCTCTTGCCCCAAATGCCCGGACAAACTTTTTGCTACGGGAGCAAGAGAAAACTTTGCCTCTGTTTCTTTTGGCTTGCCAAAGTGGGCACAAAGTATAAGTTTTGCACCATCCCCCACCAACTTTTTGATAGTAGGAAGTGCGGCTGTTATGCGGTTTTCGTCTGTGATTTTTCCTTCTTGTATTGGCACGTTAAAGTCAAAACGTGCAAGTACAAACTTGCCTTTTACATCTAAGCTGTCTATTCTTTTTTTGTTAAACATAGTTTTTTTCCCTTTCGTGTAAGGAGTATATCGAAAAAATTAACAAAAATGCACAATGTAACCGACAGACAAAGCCTGCCTTATGGCATTTTTGCATTAATCAATATCCCCTGTGTGCTAGTATAAAACATAATAGAATTGCTATGTACTCTATAAAAATATTATAACACAGATATACACTTGTGCCAATCCCATTTTGAAAATTTTGAGTTAAATTTTTTTATTAATTTTTTTGTATCCAACTCATCCCCTAATTTATCCCTACCATCTTCATCAGATACTTTGCGTTCCTTGTGGTACTAACCCCCTCGCGTATTATGTAGTCAAAGTGTATCTCGTTGTTTTCATATGTTTCTTTAAAATTATAATTACGATAGTTTGAACTCTCCCCCACAATTTCGCAAATTGCCAAATCGTGGGTAGTTATCAGCCCCATCACATTGGGTTTGTTCAAATTACGCAGCACTATCTTTGCGCCCTCTATACGATCTTCAGAATTTGTTCCCCTAAAAATTTCATCTATCAAAAACAGCATGGGTACAGGCATTTCTGTTTTGGTTATAACCATTTTTATACGCTTTAGCTCGGCATAAAATGTGGATATATTTTCTGTAAGGCTGTCTGTTGTACGCATACAGGTATAAATATCCGTAATGGGAGCTGAAAAACTTGTGGCACATACCCTTGTTCCGATATTTGCAAGCACCATATTTATACCTATCGTTCTCAAAAATGTAGTTTTACCACTCATGTTAGAGCCGGTTACAATAGATATATTTTTGTGAGTATAGTCGTTTAACTTGGGTTTATGCAACAGCGGATGCCCCAGATCGGCAGTTGTTATGCACAAGTCGTCTGTAAAGGTAGCCTTTGCCCAATGAGGAAACGCCATTGGCACAACGGCGGCACTTGCCATATATTCAAAAAAGCCCAGGGTACGTAGCCACGTGTCTACCTCCCCTTCTCCTTTTAGCCTTTCCAGCGCCAACACAATTAACAAATCATACAAAAACAGCAAGTTAAGCACCAACATAATAATACCGCCGTTACGCATATTTGCAAAGCTCTCTATTCTGCTGAGCCGCACCGCAAAACCAACGGAACCTTCCAACTGTTTCTGCATTTTTTGGCTAAGAGGAGTTTGGAAAATTTCTTTTGACGTTATGTCAAACATGGCTTTAAAAGCTCCCATGCTTTTGTTGAAATTGTAAAGCAAAGCGAGAGCAGGGGCAGTTTTAGGCAAAAAATAAACAAAAAGAAATCCCTGAACAGCAAACAAAACTCCGATGCCGATTGCTAACCCATTGCCAGGCCACAAAAAAAAGGAAGTAATACAAACCCAAAGAGCCACGGGCAGTAGATAAATATATTTAATCTTAGCAAAAACAGCCTCTTTTTTTTCAAGATATTGTATCAGATCTTTTGGGTTGTTGTGTGTGCCTGCCATCATGCCCAAGGCTTGCAGTTCCTGGCAAAAATCTATCTTTGCCGCTAACTCTTCTATGGATTGTTGGCGGGAAGTTATTGTAGACAAATCCCTTTCAATGGTTGATAACATATCAGCTAAAGCCTCTGAACCATAATAGGTACACGTTTCGTCCAAAAATTGAAAGAGAGAGTTTTTGCCGAATATGTCTAAATCCTTTGCGTAGGGATGATTATCATCCCTACCCCACTCTTCTTTTACTTTAAAGTTTGTCCATGTTCCATTTTGCCGATCCAACATTTTTTCGTTAAGGAAAATTTTGTGACCGATAATAGCTAT
Source organism: Defluviitaleaceae bacterium (assembly GCA_009778165.1). Classification (GTDB taxonomy): domain Bacteria; phylum Bacillota; class Clostridia; order Lachnospirales; family UBA5962; genus WRKF01. The sequence goes on along the minus strand of WRKF01000173.1, from coordinate 3,151 downwards.
CTTACGCTTTATTTTGCCGTGTTTTATAACCAACCCTACAAATATGGCTATTAACAATGCTCCCCCAAAAAATATACCGTAAAAAAACAGAAGGATTGCTAAAATTATCGCAAAGGTCCGCAGTGTAGTGTATTGGGAAGATATTTTCAAAAGTTTTTCTTGTTCCAACTTGTATTTTTCTATCAAGTTTTCAAATATATTTTTCACGATACGACCTTTTTTAGTTCCAGTATACATCCACAATGAGATATTTGTTGATATTTTATCGTGCAATAGGGCGAGAGCTTATCATGTATTTCCGAATACACAAAATAAAATTCATCGTCGTCCCAATCATCTCCGCACGACATTCTGCATTTATCCAAATTTTCTTTATTTTCAAACCCAATATCCCCTATTAAAATTACTCCTGTGTGGTCTATATGTTTTAAAAGTATCTTAATAAGTTCAACTTTTTCGGTGTCCGATAAATGGTGAAGTGCGTACGTACTGATAATAAAATCAAATTTTTCGCCTTCTAATTCATTGGGTAATCCTTGCGAAAAATCATGTGGTATCAATCTTGCGTTTGGAATTTTTGCCCTAGCGTGTTTAAGCATTTCGTCTGAAAAGTCTATTCCTGTAATTTCATTTCCAGCCTCATTTAGCTTGTAAGCTAAAGTGCCTGTACCTATTCCAATATCCAATACCTTCACAGGGCATTTGTTCATAACTTCATTATAAATAGAGTTCATCAGGATTTTGTAACCTGCAAAAGGATAATCATCCTTTTCATCTGCAACGTTTACAGATTTGTCATACCCTTCTGCCCATAAATCAAAACCGTGTTTGTCTAACATAACTATTTCCTCCATTAGTAAAAAAATAAAAAATATACGCTTACACACAAAAACGTGATTAACCATTTTGTTCTTTGGCAGGGTTAAAATCCCCGATGGGGGTTTCGTGTGGATTGGACTAATCCTTATCTCCGTTTACTTGAGTATCGACAGAAAGATAATTAAATCGACTAGTCATAAAGTTGGCTATTTTCTCCTTGCGGTCGTCTTCCAACCACAATCTTCCATCGACAGTTAGCTCAAATTTGCAAATAGCCTCTTTTTGGCTTGCCTTATAGTCGATGTTTAGGTATTTGAGTACATTCCAGCCTACGATAAATTGCAATTCAGGCGAATCTATTAACCTGACCGTGATATTTTTAAGGCGTATAGGCTGATAAGATAGCGATTGTACGCCAAGTGCTAAAGTATCCAGGCAAAACTCATAGGTTCTAACTCTCGTATCATCGCCTAATATAGTAGCTCGTGCTATCATGGGCAGGCTGTCAAAGGCTAAATCATCTTTGGATTTTATCCCCAAGAGCTTCATAAGCGGTGGGTTATCGTTAAAGAGCAACTCATCTAAGCCCATGTATTGCCACAAACCATAGGACATATGGGAAATAGTCGCTCCTGTATCAAACAGAGACCGCTTTTCGTAGCTCTTATCGGCACACTCCAATTTTACGTTACCGTGCAAAAAACGATATTTGTGAATATCAATTTTACAAATAGTAACCATACGCACCTAACCCATCCATCTGTAGTGATAAACCCTTCCAAACACTATATTTTGATGGCATTGGCTTGGGTTTTTCCAAACTAAAATACTCATCCGGCGTAAGTATCGCTACAACATCGCCCCGTATACGTGTATCACCGCCATATCTGTTTATCGCAATCATATACTTATCGTGATACTTATCCTCCATATCCTCGATTATTACGTTATGCTCCAAAATTTTATGCTCGCCGTCAAATGAAAACATAAGACTCCCCCTTTCTAGTGCCTCGCCAAGCAAAAGGATAATCATCCTTTTCATCTGTAATGTTTACAGATTTGTCATACCCTTCTGCCCATAAATCAAAACCGTGTTTGTCTAACATAACTATTTCCTCCATATTTCATTTTCTTTATACTTTCCCGAAACTGCTATCAAAATAATCCCCTATACCACGCACTATACGCCCTGCGGCTTTCCCGTCCCCAAAGGGGTTTTTGCCCTGTGCCATTGCTTTGTGTTCATGGGGGTTATCCAGCAAATTTTGCACTGTGTCGCATATAGTTTGTTGGTATGTTCCTGCCAGTTTCAGTACATTTGTTGCTAACCCCTCCGGTCGCTCCGTTACGTTGCGCAGCACTATCACCGGTACATTCATATGCGGGGCTTCTTCTTGCAAACCGCCGGAATCTGTGAGAACGAGGTAGCTTTTGGATACCAAATTGTGCATGTCCGTAATGTTTATCGGCTCTGTTAGTGTAACGGCTGGGTTGCTGCCCAAAATAGCCTGCACCACTTCCCTAACCCTTGGGTTTTGGTGTACGGGATACACAAAGTGAATGTGCGGGTTGTTAGCTGCAAGGGTAACTACTGCATTACATATGTTATGCATGTTTTCTCCGAGATTCTCTCGTCTGTGGGCTGTTAGGGTTATTATTTTTTTTGTGTAATCCAATTGGTTAAGGATGCTCTCTTGAAATACGTAGTTTGGAGTTATGGATATTGCGTCTATTGCGGTGTTTCCGGTTACGTATATATTTTTCGTTATATTTTCTTTTAGCAGATTTTGGCGGGAGTCCTCTGTTGGGGCAAAGTGAATATCTGCCATGTGCGATATTAACTTACGGTTTATCTCCTCGGGGAAAGGCTGGTATTTGTCGCCGCTACGCAACCCTGCCTCCACATGACCTATGGGGGTTTGGTTGTAAAAGGCACACAAAGCAGCAGCAAAAGACGTGCCGGCATCGCCATGTACCAATACCATATGGGGCGTTTCTTGCTGCAATATTGGCGTAAGGTTTGTCAGTATTGCTGTGTTAATATCAACCAGGGTTTGCCCTGTTTTCATTATGTTGAGATCATAGTTGGGTGTTATGTTAAAAGCCTGTAGCACTTGGTCCAATTGGCTGCGGTGCTGGGCTGTAACTGTAACAATGCTTTGTATATTACGCTCTTTTTCCAGCGCTTGTATAACCGGTGCCATTTTTATCGCTTCCGGTCGTGTGCCGAATATTGTCATTATTTTTATATGTTTCATTGCTTTACCTCTTGATTATTATACTATTATATAACAAACATTTTTTAAGCCGTGGATTCATAGGGAACCGTGGG
>WRKF01000172.1 GCA_009778165.1 Defluviitaleaceae bacterium | reverse complement strand
TCTAGCCATTTTTAAAATAAAATTAAGTGGAATAGCTTCCTAAATTCAGCAGTTTTAGTGTGAATTTAAAGGGCTAATTTAAAACGGAACTGCTATAGGAGGTGCAGCAGCAATGAAGTTAAGAGAAATTGCTCATTCCAGAGCCGGAGATAAGGGAAATCTTTCAACAATATCAGTAATTGTTTACAAGGCACAAGATTACGACACTATTCGCAGCAAAGTTACCGTTGACCTTGTGCAACGGCAATTTGCACATATAGGAGCTACAAGTGTGGAAAGGTATGAGCTGCCACAGCTGGGGGCTTTAAACTTCGTCCTACACAATACTCTTAACGGGGGGGTGATGCGCTCTTTGGCAATTGATACGCACGGCAAAAGTCTTAGCGGGCTTATGCTGGAACTGGAAATTTAATTTTTTTTAATTTTTTTAGGAGGTACAAAAAATGAAAAACAAGAAAAACAAGCTATACCTTGTTATAACGTCCCTATTAGTTGCAATGGTGCTGACCGCCTGTGGCGGGGGTGCCGATGCCACACAGCCGCAACCAACACCGGTTGTGCCGGGGCAAGAAGGGGGACAAGCCCCTGAAGCAACAGTGGGTGGCGGGGTTTTACGTTTCGTTTCCCATATATCCATATCTACCTCCGGTTATGTACCGGAACTTACAGGCAATGCAGCTCTTCCTTTTATTACACTGGCACACGAATCTCTATTAATGTTTGACGAACAGGGCAATTTCTACCCCTCTCTGGCTTTAAGCTGGGAGTCAGACCCAAGCGAGCCAAGTATCACATGGAACTTGCGCCAAGGCGTATATTTTTCTGATGGCGAGCCGTTTAATGCAGAAGCCGTAAGAGTAACAGTTGAAGAGTATCAGCGGTTTGGTCGCGGTGAAGTAGCTAATGTTGCCGGTTTTGAAATTATCGACAACTACACAATCAAAATGCTATTGTACCAATGGGACAGCTCCATGTTAGAAAGCATAGGATTCTTTGTTTACTTTATGTCACCGGTGGCTTTACAAGATATCGACAGCTTACGCACTAGTTCTGCCGGTACAGGACCTTTCCGTGTGGTAGACTTTCAACCCGGTGTAAGGGTAGTTTATGAACGCAACGAGCTACACTGGCGTGAAGGGCGTCCCTTCTTGGATGGTGTTGAAATGCACATAATAGAAGAACCCACAACCCGCGCCTCTGCTTTTCAGGCCGGCGAGTTTGACGTAATGTTTATGAACAGCTTGGTTATAGGTCAGCAGATTATGGCTACCAACGAATATATTTTGCTGGAAAATCTGTCGGGTGCCGGTTTGGTGTCGGTGGGTCTTATCCCTAACAGCCGTGCAGAAGGTTCTCCTTTTGCTGACCCAAGGGTACGCCAAGCTATGAGCTATGCAATTGACGAGGAAGCATTGGCGCGCACTTTTGGGTTTGGGCTTTTACAAACAACTAACCAATGGGCAGCACCGGGATCTGTTACATTCAACCCCGCTGTGCGTGGTTTTCCGTATAACCCCGAAAGAGCAAGGGAATTGCTTGCAGAAGCGGGTTTCCCAAATGGTTTTGACACAAATATCTTTACCGTAATTGGTCAAAGAGATATGATAACGGCTGCATCCTATATGCTGGAGCAAGTAGGAATAAGAGCAGCTGTTGTTCAAATTGACGAGCCAACCCAAACATCCTTTATGGGCGAGGGCTGGGATGGCATAATGATGCACTTCCATGCCATATCACCAAACCTTGGGCTGTACATGGGACGCCATTTAGATGGGGCTTTTTACGTAAGCGGCTTGCTTATCCCCGACGAAGTTATGGAACTGCTTGGGCGTATTCGCTCTGCCCCAACAGAAGAGGAGCGTATCCGTTTAGAGCATGAAATGCAAATATTAATTTATGATGAGCTTGCTCTATTTGGCCAGCCGCTGTGGATAAACAGAGAACCTGTGTTTACCCAACAAAACGTAAGGGATACTAATTTTAGTGTGCGCCACCTGTGGACATGGACTCCTTGGGATATGTGGATAGAGCGGTAAATATGTAGCAGGGGCAGGCTTTGTGCCTGCCCCTATTAAAATTTATGCGATTGGCGGTGAAATCTTATGAAATTCTTTAAAAACAAGCTGTTGCAAATGATTTTGCGGAGAATTATCCAGTCTGTAATAGTCTTGCTTTTTGTAACTCTGTTGGTGTTTTTGGTAATGCAAGCTGTCCCCGGTGATCCAATCATAAACTTTTTGGGAGAAGCAGCAACTCCCGAACAAATAGCGTATTTTACAGCACTTTTCGGTTTTGACCAACCGGTTCTTGTGCAGTATTTTAGATGGATCACGGGGCTTTTTCAAGGTGAAATGGGTCGTTCTGTCACTTTTCAAATGCAAATATCTGACATAATATTCGAACGGCTGGGGACTACACTGCTATTGGTAATACCTGCCTTCATCATATCTGTTGTTTTTGGTGTTGCTTTTGGTGTAATCGCAGCACTCAGAAGGGGCAAGTTTTTAGATTCTGCCGTAACATTTTTTGCAAATGTGGGAATGGCCATGCCAAATTTTTGGATGGGCATATTGGGCATTTATATATTTGCGCTTACGCTGGGAGTTTTACCGGTACAGGGCTTTGTTTCGCCCACACAAGATTTAGGTGAAAGTATACACAGGCTTATTATGCCCGTGATAATAACTGCATCGGGTCCTTTGGCAGTCTTTACAAGGCAAACACGTTCTGCCATGCTGGAAGTAGTTAGGCAAGATTATGTACGCACAGCAGAAGCAAAGGGGTTAGACAGCAGAAACATTATAATAAAGCATCAGCTTCGTAATGCGCTAATACCCATTGTTACCGTAATGGGTGTTATGCTTGGTGCCATGATAGGCACCACAGTTTTAATAGAGTCTATATTTGTTATTCCCGGGATTGGCTCGCTTATGATCACCGCAATAAGAAGCAGTGACTATTTGGTTATTCAAAATGGCGTGTTGCTTTTGGCGGTAGCTGTGTGTGTCTGCAACTTGGCAGTAGACATTTTGTATGGCGTAATTGACCCAAGAATAAGGGACGCAAAATGATATGAAAGGATGGCAAAAAAACATGAACAAAACATTAGAAACACCACCGGCAAAACCGAAAAAATCAAAGACAGTCAGAAAATTGCGCCGCTTTTTTAGAGTGCTTTTCGCCAGAAAGCTAGTGATATTATGCACAGTCATTTTGGTTATTATGGCATTGGCCGCTGTCTTTGCCTCCTTTGTAGCTCCGTTTAACCCGTATTCACAAAATTTGGGCAATTCTCTTTCGCCTGCTAACTCGACAAACATACTTGGAACAGATATGCTCGGCAGGGACGTATTTTCTCGTATTGTTTACGGGACTCGTGTATCCTTCTCTGTAGGTATTGTGTCCGTTGCTTTTTCCGGGTTGGTAGGTATGGTTTTGGGGGTGGTTTCCGGGGTTGCCGGCGGTGTTGTTGACAGTTTTATAATGAGGGTTATGGACGCAATGTTGGCAATACCTTTAATAATTTTAGCAATGTTTTTGGGAGCTGTATTTGGTCAAGGTCTGGGCAATGTAATGTTGGCTGTAGGTATTGCAATGATCCCCAGCTATGCCCGTTTAACACGCGGGCAGGTACTGACAATAAGAGAAATGGACTATGTTACGGCAGGCACAATTTTTGGTGCGTCCAAACTAAGAAATGCCGTAAGCCATATAGTTCCCAACTGTATAGCTCCAAACATTGTGCTAATGACAATGAACCTGGGCGGAGCAATATTGGCAGAGGCAAACCTAAGTTTCCTTGGACTTGGCATTAACCCTCCAACCGCGTCTTGGGGTGCTATGGTAAGCGATGGTTTTATGTTTTTGTCTATGCATCCCGTAATAGCTATAGCCCCCGGCATATTTATCCTGCTTATTGTACTTTGTTTTAATATTGTGGGGGATGCTGTACGAGATGCTTTAGACCCCAGGCTTAGAGGAACATTTTGAGCATTTTTTATTTTTTGTTTTTTATTTTTCAATAGAGAGGTAATCACGTGACAAGCAAATTGCTGGAAATTAAAGATTTAAGTGTGGAATATAAAACAGAAGAAGCCACGGTTTATGCAGTGAACGGGCTGGATATAAGCCTAGATTACGGGCAGGCACTCGGTTTGGTAGGTGAAACGGGTGCAGGCAAAACCACCTCGGCATTAAGCATAATGAAGTTGCTGCCCGCAGGGGTTGGGCGTGTTACCTCCGGCTCTATTTTTCTGGACGGGGTAGATGTTTTGGGTAGTTCAAAAAAGAAAATTGGGGAAATGAGAGGCAACACCGTTTCTATGGTTTTTCAAGACCCCATGACCAGCCTTAACCCCGTGATGACCGTAGGCGACCAAATTTTAGAAGTTCTAAAAATTCACAAAAATTTGAGCAAAAGTGAGCTTAGCAAGGCAGTGGACGACATGATGGAAATGGTTGGCATACCATCGTATCGCAAAAAAGAGTACCCCCACCAGTTTTCCGGGGGTATGAAACAACGGATAGTAATAGCGATTGCCTTGGTGTGCGAACCCAAACTTATTTTGGCAGACGAACCAACAACAGCACTTGATGTTACTATACAAGCACAAATGCTGGCACTTATAGCTGATCTTAAAAAGCGGCTAAACACTGCAATGATATTGATAACCCACGATTTGGGCGTGGTTGCCCAGGTGTGTGAAAAAGTTGCAGTTATGTATGCGGGGGAGATTGTAGAGTCAGGCACAGCAGAAAACATATTTAGCGGCAGGTATCGGCATCCCTACACCGCAGGTCTGTTTGGTGCTATCCCCAAGCTGGACGAAGAAACAAGACGGTTAGAAACAATCGACGGGCTAATGCCCGACCCTACAGAAAAAGTTGAGGGCTGCCGCTTTGCAATGCGTTGCAAGTATGCCGAAGACGATTGCATAAATACTGCCCAAACCATGGTAGAGGCAGAGCCGGGGCATTTTATACGCTGTGCAAAAGTGGGGTAAATTCGTTAAAACCCTTACCCGAAAGGACAAGTTATAATTATGAACGTCCCATTGTTAGAAGTGAAAAATTTAAAAAAACACTTTCCCACACCAAAAGGCAAGCTCCATGCAGTAGATGGTATAAACTTCCGCATAGAGCAAGGCAAAACATTGGGGATTGTGGGAGAGTCGGGCTGTGGCAAAACCACTTTGGGTCGCCTTATTTTGCGGTTGGTAGACGCTACAGACGGCGAAGTATTTTTTAATGGCGGAAATATTTTGGGCTACGATAAAAAGAAATTGAACGAAATACGCCCAAAAATGCAGCTGATATTTCAAGACCCATATTCGTCGCTAGATCCAAGAAAGTCGGTTGAGGAGCTAATTGGCGAACCACTGCAAATACATAAGGCCTATACTGACAAAAACGATTATGTAAACAAAATAGCCGATTTAATGAAAACTGTGGGGCTGGCAGAAAGGTATGCACACAGCTACCCACACGAGCTGGACGGCGGCAGGCGGCAGCGTATCGGCATTGCCCGTGCTTTAGCTTTAAAACCGGAGTTTATAGTATGCGACGAACCGGTGTCTGCACTGGACGTTTCCATCCAGGCACAAATTTTAAATTTGCTAATGGATCTGCAAGAGCAAGGAGGGCTGGGTTATATGTTCATAACCCACGATTTAAGTGTGGTGAAGCATATTAGCCACGAAATTATCGTAATGTATTTGGGACAATGTGTTGAATATGCCCCCACGTCATCTCTGTTCAAAAATCCGCAGCACCCCTATACCCAAGGTCTGCTGGATGCAGTGCCAATTCCAAAATTGCAGGAACAAAAAACGCAGCATAAACTTATCATGGGAGAGCTAACCAGCCCAATAGAGCCAAAACCCGGCTGCCGCTTTGCCCCAAGGTGTCCAAAAGCAAACCAAAGTTGCTACGGCAAGGATATACCATTAATACAGGTTGGCGAGGGGCATTTTGCAGCATGTGTACTACACGAGCAAAAAGGAGAATTTTTTTAATGACGGACCAAAAAGAAAATATAATTACAAATATGCTACCCATGAGAGATGGGGTAAAGTTGCGTACAATTATAATTAAGCCGCAGCACGAGCAAGATTCGACTCCGTACGTTATCACCAGAAGCTGTTATCCTCATATAGAAAACCTGCACATGGATACAGCAAACTACTACGCAGAAAGAGGCATAGGTTTTGTTGTGCAGTTTTGCAGGGGTACAGGGGGTTCGGAAGGTGTTTGGGAACCAAATGCAAACGAACGCGCCGACGGGCAAGACACAATAGAATGGCTTTGTTACCAAGATTGGGTAGCGAGCGTGGGTTATTTGGGTTCGTCCTATCTTGCACTAACCGGCTGGATAATTGCAGATTTACTGCCGCCAAAGGTAAAAGGTATGTATCTTACCCTATACGGCACCGATAGGCATGTGTCGGCTTACAGCGGTGGTATGTTTAGGCACGATGTGCTTACAGCTTGGGCAATGGGTAATGCCGGTTATGAAATTACAGCAGACTATTTAGAATCTTGTCTGTACAGACCCCATGCAGAAGTGGATAAAGCCTTGTGGGGGAAAGAACTGGGCTGGTATCGCAAATGGGTAACTGCCGCAAGTGCAAACGACCCATATTGGGAAACAGGCATGTGGAAAACTCTCAAAGATATTCCCCAAAAGGTAAAGATACCCGTTTGCATAGTAGAAGGCTGGTACGACCATCATTTAGGCTCTGCAATAAAAACATATGAGCGTTTATCAGATGAATGTAAGGCAAAAAGCCATCTTATAATTGGACCTTACAACCACTGGTTTGAAACAGCTCTGGAGCAAGATAGCGGAAAAAACCATGAATACGATGATACAGAACGCAGTTTTGCGTGGTTTAATGACATATTGGTAAAAAATCAAACAACACAAGGTAAAATTTCTCAATATATCATCAAAGGGGATTATTGGTTGGAAAGCACAGGGGATGAGTCCAAAAAAGAATATACACGGTTATACCTTTCGGAAGATTGTCAGCTAACTAACGATATTTCTTCTTGCGGTAAACGTGGCTATACATACGATCCTAACGAGCCGATATTTTCCCATGGAGGTGAGTCTATGCTAAAAAGCAAGGATAAAATCGGCAGTTTACTTCAACCGGAGCCAAACTACCGCCCGGATACACTGAGCTTTATCAGCAAACCGCTAGATGACGATTTAACTGTATGCGGTCCAATATGTGCAAAGTTGTATGTATCTTCAGATGCTCAGGATACCTCTTTCGTTGCCAGGGTTATCAATGTTGATGAACACGGGAAGAATCACTTTGTGCGAGGTGGCATTTCAACACTTGCATACAGAGGCCCCGGCGATTCCCCTGTGGAGTATGAACCCAACAGCATTGCAGAAATCTCCATAAGCATGTGGGATATAGGCTGGAAATTTAAAAAGGGTACTAAAATTAGGCTAGACGTACAATCATCAGACTTTCCACAATATTCGATCCACACAAACACGGCAGGAGTTTGGTCTAGGCAAGTAAAATCCTTTAAAGCGAAGCAGACAATACATTTTGGTGAAAAATATGCGTCATGCCTGGAGTTGCCGGTTGTGATGCACGGGAGGAGCAAAGCATGAATCTAAACGCAAAACCATTTAATTTGAGCAGTAGCGACATAACTTGGGTAAATAATACATTGTCCAACATGACAGAGGACGAAAAAATCGGTCAGCTATTTTGCATGATAGCCTATCACAGTGATGAGGAATATATCAAAAACTTGGCACAAAACATAAAACCCGGCGGGCTGATGTGCCGCCCCATGCCTCTTAAAGAAACAGTTGAAACTGTTAATCTCTTGCAAAAATCGTCAAAAGTGCCTATGCTTATAGCAGCCAATTTAGAAAGCGGCGGTAACGGGGCAGTTACAGAGGCAACAAAAATAGGTTCACCACTACAAGTGGCGGCAACAGATGATATAAAAATGGCAGACAAGCTGGGCGCAGCCTGCGGTGAGGTAGGGGCAGCAGCAGGCATAAACTGGACTTTTGCTCCTATTGTAGACTTGGATTTGAATTTTCGTAATCCCATAACAAATACCCGCACTTTTGGCTCAGATACAAATAGGGTTAGAGATATGGGTGTTGCATATGTAGAGGCTGTACAGGGCAAAGGTGTTGCAGCTACAGCAAAGCATTTCCCCGGTGATGGTGTAGATGAACGGGATCACCATCTGGTGACAAGCGTAAATGACTTGCCCCACGATGAATGGGACAAAACCTTTGGCGAAGTTTACAGAGCCTCTATAGATGCGGGGGTAATGTCCGTTATGATAGGGCATATATCATTGCCTGACTACGAAAAAAAGATGAACCCCGGCATTAAAGATGCGGACATAATGCCCGCATCATTGTCTAAGCAAGTAGTAACAGGCCTTTTGCGTGAACAACTGGGCTTTAACGGGCTAATTGTCACAGATGCAACCACTATGGCAGGCATGACAATATCCATGCCGCGTGCAAAGGCTGTGCCATGGACAATTGCTTGTGGGTGCGACATGTTCTTATTCACAAAAAATATGGATGAAGATATTGCTTTTATGCACGAAGGTGTGAAAAGCGGCATCCTAACCACAGAACGCCTTGATGAAGCCGTTACACGCATTTTGGCTATGAAAGCGGCATTGGGGCTGCATAAAAACTCCTTGCAAAAGGATATAAAAACCGCAGCGGCTGTTGTAAATTCAACATTACACAAAAATTTGGCAAAGGAATGTGCCGATAAAGCCATCACTCTTGTTAAAGAAGAAGCAGGCGTGTTACCTATCACACCGGATAAATACAAACGTGTTCTGTTTTACGGTATAGAAGCAAAACAAGGCTTTGCGTATTCTGTTAAAGTCGGTGTGGCCGCAGACTTTAAACAAAGGCTTATTAACGAAGGCTTTGACGTAGACGAGTTTGACCAAGATGAGCAGCTTGAAGGCTGGCTGCGTCCTGTAAGCGAGATTGTGGGCAAATACGACCTAATTGTGTATTTGGCAAATATGGCAACAAAAAGCAATCAAACCGTTGTACGCATAGAATGGGAGTTGCCAATGGGCAAAAATGTGCCCATTTATATGGAAAGTGTGCCAACAATTTTTATATCGGTAGAAAACCCTTACCACCTGCTGGACGTTCCACGTGTAAAAACCTTTATAAACACCTACAGCTCTACAGACGAGGTATTAACAAGTCTGATCGAAAAGTTAACAGGTAAAGCACCGTTTACAGGCAAAAGCCCTGTCGATGCCTTCTGCGGAAGGTGGGATGCACGGTTATGAAATATAAAGCCATAATTTTTGATCTGGACGGGGTGTTAGTACATACAGACAAATACCATTACCAAGCGTGGAAGGTTATTGCGGATAAAGCAAAAATCCCTTTTGACGAAACCGTTAATAACCGTCTGCGTGGCGTTTCAAGAATGGAAAGTTTGGATATAATTTTAAGTTATTCGGATAGACGATTTTCCGAAGACGAAAAAATAGCAATGTCAGAAGAAAAAAACGAACATTACAAAACTCTGCTCAAAAATCTTCTGCCCCAATCTGTTTCTGCAGAAACCGTTAAAACTTTGGATGAATTGCATACCATGGGTCTTAGGCTCGCAATAGGATCATCCAGCAAGAACGCAAATTATATCCTACAAAAAACAGAAATATCACACTTTTTTGATGCGGTGGTAAGCGGGTTGGATATAACAAAGACCAAACCCAGCCCCGAGGTGTTTTTAAAAGCTGCCGAAAGGCTTAATATGGCACCAAAGGACTGCCTTGTAGTGGAAGATGCTCATGCAGGTGTTGAAGCTGCCGTTGCAGGAGGATTTGACTGTGCGGGTATGGGAGATGCGTATAGCAGTGATTTGGTCACATATCAAATAAATAATATTAGTGAATTGTGCAGTATTTTGAAATTGCTATAAGACGTGTTGTTACCCCGGACAGGCATGAAGCATTAATCTCAACCAAGATTTTTCGCCATTTTCGTGCTTAATCCATAAATTTTAAAAGCAGATCTGCCAGCTTTATTTTGCTGCACCCTTTCTTGCTTTTTCCTGACCTTTTCAAAAAATATATGCTGTTAGAAGATGTGCAACTTCATCACAAGCTAAATTTGTAAAAAAAATGATATTGTTGACAAGATTGCTTAATTGTTATACAATGTGTGTAGCTTTTTCACTCAATACTGAGCCTTTTAAAATATTATTAGGTGGAAAAGTCTCCTCAATATCAGTAGCTTCAAAGAAATTTATGAGGTCAATGAAAAAATAAAGTTGTTGTATTGCTGTTTGCTTGCGACGCAGAGTGGTGAAAATATCGACCGCAAAGATGCGTTTTTGTTAGTAGGAGCACTCCCCAATTATAGAAAGTATGGGTAAAACAATTATGAAGAATCATACAAAAATAATATTCGCTATATATATTGTATCTATATTTTTTACAACTATCAGCGTTTCCGCTTTTAACATGGGTTTATTGCATATACCTTTGTTTCGTGTGAATATAGGAGGAATCTCTCAAGGGATTTTTCTCACGAGGGTTTTAGGGAGTTTCACAAACATATTGGTGCCATTGGCTGCTTTTTTATTGGTTTCCTTTTTCAAAAATGAACAGTTTTCTAAAATAAAAACCCTATTTATTTTGATAATCATTGCAGGAGTTTCTCAAATTTTCAATTTTGGACTCACAAACGTGCATATGGCTTTTGGTATAGATACTTTTATTCGTGGAGGCAACTTGTTTCACAGCTTGTCGGTTGGTACATTATTTATAATAATATACGAAAAATTAAATATATCACAAAAACCAAAATCCATACTTTTTGTTTATACTATTTTTGTATTTATTATCAATATCCTGTTCTTTACTAGATACGTTTTCCCCTCCCCGCCGGAATTTATTATGGTTTCGTTTCTTGCTTTTATTATGTATATTGCATACGAATCAAAAAACAGGGTTTTCTTGGTAGGTTTGATAATGCTACTACCGTATACTATCGGGTTTATTGGCCTTGTGGATAGTTTGTTTATTAGGGTATGGCTTCCTTGGCAAAGCTATGTAACGATGGCAATTTATATTGTGATTAGTTTCGCTGTAGCAGTAGCAGGAGTTTTTTTGTATATGATTATATCTAATTTGTATAAAAAAAATAAGTGTTGCTATGGAAGTATTCGTTATATGCTCCTATTTGTCTTGTGTTACCCACTACATTTAGTGCTGCTACATACAATTTTTTTGTAAGGGTCTGTCCAAATAAAATTCCCTTAATTGATTTCCGTTAAAAACTTTTGTTAGTACAAATATCTTCTTATGTCAAAACTTTTTGAAATGCCAAATTAAAAAAGCAATTCCGCTTAGCAACAAAAAAGACTGCACTAAGCGGAATTATTATATTGTAGCAAATTAACTTCACTAAGAAAAGTGCTATAGTCAAACACTACAGTCGCAAACCGCCATTTACACTTAACACATGACCGGTAACGTAGGAGGAATCATCTGAAGCTAGGAACAATGCCGTTTTCGCTACCTCTTCCGGCTCGCCCAGGCGACCCAAGGCTGTTTGAGATGCAAATTTATCCAAAAGGTCTTTCGGGATAGTTTTTAGTATATCTGTCAGTATCATGCCCGGTGTTATGGCATTTACACGCACACCACCGTTTTTCATCGCAAATTCTTTTGCCCAGGTTTTAGTTAAGCCTATAACACCCGCTTTTGTGGCAGCATAATTGGCTTGACCTATATTGCCAAACTCCCCCACTATAGATGATATGTTAATAATTGAACCGCTACCTGCTCCCTGCATAAACGGGCCAACATAGCGAGTTATGTTAAACAATCCCGTAAGGTTTACGTCCAACACTTTTGCCCACTGTTCGTCTGTCATTTTTCTCGTTAGGGCATCTTGGGTTATGCCCGCATTGTTTACCAATATATCTAGCTTTTTGTATTTTTCCGATACATCGTCAAAAAACGCTTTGCATTTTTCGGAATCTGTAATATCTAACTGATGGTATTCTACGTTTGGGTTGCTATAAGTTAATTCAATTACATCTGTAGCCAAAACTTTTGCTCCCTCTTTTGCAAACAACTGGGCAATCTCCATGCCTATACCTTTTGAGCCGCCCGTCACAATTGCTATTTTATCTTTTAATTTCATCAAAATATTCCTCCTTAGGTTTTATTTGGATCTCATATTATTATATTGCGTTTTTTCGCTTCAAATGTCAATTCTTCTCTAAACTTTGGGTGAGCAATAGATATTAGAGCTTTTGTTCTTTGCCCAAGGGTATGCCCCCGCAGCTTTGCTATACCGTATTCTGTCACTACGTGATCAACTTCATTTTTGTGGGTAGTAACGATAGAACCCGGTTGCAGAGTGGAAACAATTTTGCTAACACTGCCTTTTTGGGATGTGGAAGGGAACGCAATAAAACTTTTGCCGCCCTTAGATTGCACTGCTCCTCGCACGTAGTCGGCTTGACCACCGGAACCGGAAATGTGTCGTGTACCAATAGATTCAGCACTTACCTGACCAAAAAAATCTACCTCTACTGCCGCATTAACAGACACAAAGTTTGGGTGGGTGGCTATAACATTGGGATTGTTTACGTAGTCTACCGGTAGCATAAGACATGCCGGGTTGTCGTCTATATAGTCATATATTTTTTTAGAACCCAATGCAAATGTTGCTACTGTACGACCTGTATGAATAGGTTTTAGGCTATTGTCAACTGCCCCTGCCTGTATCAAATCTATCATTCCGTCTGTTAGCATTTCTGTGTGGATGCCAAGATTTTTTTTGTTTATAAGTGCTTTTGCTACTTCGTTTGGGATTGCACCGATGCCCAATTGCAATGTAGAGCCGTTTGCTATTTCTTCAGCAATCAAACTGCCTATCGCCAAACTTTCATTATCACTTTCCACTACAGGCAGCTGCACAAGTGGGGTGTTGTCTTCGCAAAGAGCCTCCACCTGGCTAATATGGATAATAGGGCCCGAAAGAGCCCGAGGCATGTTTTCGTTGACTTCCACATAAATCCTCTTTGCTTTGTTTCGCATGGCTTCGGATATAGAAGCAGAGCAACCGGTAGTAAAGTACCCGTGTTTGTCCATCGGGGAAACTCTCACACAAAATGTGTCTATATGGGTGTAATCTCGTATAAGAGCAGGGGCATCACTATAATGGCAAGGCATAACATCGGCAATGCCCTTTGCAACAGCACCACGCCCACCGCCTGCAGAAAACCACGTTGTGCCTTTTATTATATCCGATAAGTTTTCGTCATAGCAGGGCATCGGTATTACGTCTAAAAAAGAATTTAGTATTATGCTTTTTAACTCCCCTTTTTCGGCACGGTTTCCAAGTGCGGTGTATATGGCGAGAGGTGCCGCCAGTGCCGCATCCGAAACGATAACCCAATCATTCTGGAACTGAGCCACTATACGGTCGGGAGAGCATAACTTCTGTTTATAAATTTCTTGTGGGTTCATTAATAGACTCCTTGATTTAAAGAAAAACAAAAAATAGCGGGGTCTAGGACAGCGCCCCATTCTTTCACAAACTTAACTTTGCAAATTTAAACAATCCATCGTCAAAAAAATTTAGATTATCTAATGAATATGTAATTTCCCCTTTTTCTATTTTTTGCACTATTTCAACTACTTTGTTGTTAAATGGGGTTGGTATGCCGTATTTAGCCCCTGTTTTGCTAACGTGTCCATTTATCATTGTTACTTCTGTAACCATGCCTTTTTCTAAATCTTGAAGCATAGAGGCCTTGCCGCCTTTTACTATAGAGTATAAGTCTATAAACAGCCTTTGAACTTCCTCAAACATTTCTTGGTTTTCCAATGCAAGTCCGTCGAGGCTATATTTGCCGTTAAATAGCGGCAAATTGTACCCTTCTGCTTCACAGGCTTTTTTCACTTCATAACCTATATGAATAGCACAAGCTCGTGATTTGTCGTTATCAAGCACCTCTCCAAAAGTTATACCACAAACTGCACTCATTCCACTTACACAAGCGTTTAAAACAACTTTGCTCCAGCGAGATGCCATAAGCTCCGTTGAAATTTTTGTGGGTTTACCCATTGTTCCCAAAATTTCGGCTATTGTGTTGATTCTGTCTGTTATCTTGCCGTCTATTTCACCTATTTCAAAGAGATAAGGTGTTTTTTCTAGATCCTGTGTAAGTTCAGAGATGCCCGGTTCAACAAATGTTGCAGACCAGTTTGTGGTTCCACCGGTGGTGCGTTCTTTTCCTATTATCTCCGATACAGCCGTTTCCGGCACACCATTTTGTAATGTACACACAACGCTGTTTTCATCAATGTAATTTAAAAGGTGAGGCAAAACAATATGGTTCGACGTTTGCTTTGTAAACAAAAATACAATATCGTAAATTCCTCTCATCTCACTAGGCAAAATAGCATTTACGGGAACTTGAAAATTATCGTAACCAATAACCTTTGCTCCGTCCTCTCTCATTTTGTTTACGTGGTATGCATTATTGTCTATCATTTCTACCGTTTTGCCGTTTTTAGCAAGATACGCCCCCAGTATTGTACCCATTGCTCCACAGCCGATAATTGCTATTCTCATGCATCCCCCTTTAATAACTCAACTATCCCAGCTGCTCCCATTCCACCGCCAACACACATTGTTATAAGGCCATAGCGTCCTTTTATGCGTTTAAGTTCTTCTATTGCTTTACAAAGCAATACCGTGCCGGTAGCACCCAAGGGATGCCCCAGAGCTATAGCCCCACCATTAGGATTAACTTTTGCAGAGTCCAGCCCAAGCTCCTTAATGGTGGCGATAACTTGGGATGCGAAAGCCTCATTTAACTCTATTGTGTCCATGTCATTTATGCTCAAGCCGGTTTTTTTCAT
Organism: Defluviitaleaceae bacterium; assembly: GCA_009778165.1. Taxonomy (GTDB): domain Bacteria; phylum Bacillota; class Clostridia; order Lachnospirales; family UBA5962; genus WRKF01. Next base: position 15,789 of record WRKF01000172.1, on the reverse strand, counting down.
AAGTTTTGGAACGGCAGCAACGGGACCTATACCCATAATATCTGCCGGCACACCAGCCACAGCAAACGATACAAACTTTGCAATAGGTTCAATAGAAAGTTCCTGTGCTTTTTGGTAGCTCATTATTACAGCAAAAGCAGCTCCATCTGTCATTTGGGAGCTTGTAGCTGCCGTTAGTTTACCATCGGCAATAAAACAAGGTTTAAGTTTAGCTAGGCTCTCCATATTTGTGGAAGGTCTTATACCTTCATCGTCTTTGAGCGTGTCGCCGTTTGTTAGTGTAATTGGCACTATTTCTTGAACAAACTTACCTTGCTCTTTGGCAGCGGCAGCTTTTTGGTGGCTTGCAACAGCATACTCTTCCATCTCTATCCGAGAAATAGAATATTTTTCTGCCACATTTTCCCCTGTTATACCCATACCCATATATGTTCCCGGGATATTTTTGTCAAGATACTCGTTTTTGTACTGATCGGGAAAAGCCATATCTATCCCCGTCATAATTTCTATACCGCCGGCAACAATAACATCTGCTTCTCCTGCTTTTATTGCATTTGCCGCAATCGCAACAGACTGCAAACCGGAGGAACAAAAGCGGTTAATGGTTTGGGCGCTAACCTGATCGGGCAACCCTGCTCGCTGTGCCAAAAGCCGTGCAACATTGTAACCAACATATTTTTCCGGTGTGGCACAACCTATAATAACGTCGTCTATAAGATCCGGGTTTAGGTTCGGTATTTTTGCTAGAGTGCCTTTTAATGCTTGAGCCCCATATTCTATGGGATGCATATCGGCAAAACTCCCTTTAAAAGCTCGTGCTAAAGGAGTTCTGCCATATGCCACGATAACTGCATCTTGTTTGTTCATCAGTTTTCTCCCATTGCTAAATCTTGAACGAATTTTTGAGGGAAAGTAATCCCTCCTATAAATTATAAATATTGATAAGTTTTGTGGTACTGTGCAAAACCACGTGCGGTATAGAGCCAAGAACCTTTACCGCCGGGGCCGTCGTTTGAACAAATTATAACTTGGTCGCTTTCGGGAACAAAGGCGATTGCTGTAGAGCGGAGCATTTGCCCGTGAATAGATTCCGGCAAGCGAATTTGGCCAATAGGGAAGCCATAACGGTTCAAAACAAGGATACGTCCTTGGTTGTACATTGCAATATAAAGGTTTCCTGCTTCATCAACACAGCAAGAGTCCGGCCCCAAACCACCTGTCAGGTGAGCCATAACAGCACAACCAAACGGAGCAATTGTAACACCATCCTCTAACAACTCCACATGGAAAACACGGTTACCGGCAACCTCTGTAGCCCAAATGCTTTTATAGTCCGGAGCCATAGCCACACCATTTGCAATGGCTAGGTTTTGGATAATAGGCGTTACGGTCTTATAATCAGGAGATACATAATACACCCCGCCGTCCAAAAATGTTGCTCCGCCTTTAAAGTCTGTGAAATAAAAGCCGCCTTTTTTGTCAAAAGCAAGGTCGTCTACGCAATAGTCTAAGCCGGGGTCAAGGATTGTTTCGTAGTTGCTACCATCCGGCTGTACCGCAAACACACCACCCTTGCCGGTAAGATCTCCCATACCGCAAATAAACACACGGCCATCTTTATGTAGCTTTACAGCACCAACACTGTAGCCTTTTGGTTCTTGAATAGTAGATAGCTTTTTTTCCGGTAGAGCAAGTTTAAATACTGTTCCGCCAAATACTTCACAAAAAAACAGATTTTTGCCTGTTCTGTCAAAACATAACCCTTCCAACTGCAATGCATCTTTTGAAACCTCATACCAAGGCTCTGCAATTATCGTTTGCAGATTGGCATGGCTTTCGGGAATATGGATCGTATCTTGGGTTGGGTAAAGTTTCGGTAAATTGTTTATGTTTGAGTTCATAATAATAGCCTCCTTACGACTTTTTCAAAAATTTCCAATGACCTTCCGGTGTTAAAAGTTTAGTTGCCTCTGTCATAATCAAGGCCAGTGTAGTACCAAATACAAGAGTTATCATGAGGGGAATCATATGCTCCCCCCATGTGGAAAATGCTGCAGAAATGCCTCCAAACATTGCAGGTAATTTGTTAAACACAGTGTTTGGAGTAACAATCATATGGAAAGCACAGCATATGATTGTAATAACAACGCAAACAAGAGCCGTAGAAAGCACATCATTTACACCTTGTGCAATCATCCAGTTAATAAGGAAAATATACCCCATCCCCCATAAAACTCCTGTAATATTAGATATAGCAAAGTTTGGGTATTCTTCTCTTTTTGCTCCGGCAAGAAAGAAGATAGGTAAGGCAACAAAGGTAACGTAAATAACTCCTGCTTCTGCCAACGGAGAAATTAAGTATAGCCCCGCATAAAGCCCTGTTGCCAAACCAATAAAAATACACCAATTAAGTTTGAACCTATTTGTCATAAAAAACCTCCTTTTTTTGGAAAAGCTAGATTTTTGTGGGATTAAAGGCTATCTATAAAGCCTTTTTTCAGCTTCTTTGTAAACTTCGTTATCTGCCCGAACAGAGATAATTATAATTTTCATTACTTCTCCCTCTTGTTCGAGTTTGTATACCACCCTCAGCCCAACTTTTTTTAGCTTGATTTTAAGGCATCCAGCCAGTTTTGATGACTTATTGTTATTAAGAGATTTGCCGTATCATCCTTCGGATTTAGGAAGAGGATTGGATGAAACTTTTCTTATTACTCTATCTAACTGCTCTCTGACAGAGCCATCAAGGTTAAGGTATTCTTTTTTGGCTCTGCCATCATATTCAATTTTCCAGTATTTTTGGATATTATTCAAAATCTACACCAAACACAGCCTCCGGAAGTGCATCCAAATCCTCTAACGTCATACCTTCTTGTGCCAGTATTTCCTCAAAAGATGTTGTAGGCATTGGGTTTTCTAACCTTTTTTCGACTTCTTCTTCTATTAACAAATCTGACATTAATTCCATCAGATCTTCATATTTTTGAGGGGAGAGCAAAATACACACAGGAGTGTCGTTTCTAAAAACAATTTTTTTGCCCTCTTGCTCAACCTCCTCAAAGATTTTTGAGGCTTCACCTTTATCAAAACGAGCGATAGATACCGATGTTTGAGTTTTTTCGGGGTTGATAACATAGTCTTTTAGCATAATAAATCTCCTTTACATTATAAAGTTGTGTATAGCAATTCCGCTTAGTGATGACAATTAAATTCGGAACTGCTATAACACCATTATACAACAAACAACCATGTATATCAATGTCTATCGGGGATTATTACTGCCCCCAATAGGCTCTAATATCCGCCACAAGTTCTTCTACCGTAACAAAGTCTGTGCGAATGTGCTGTTCTTCTATCCATTGTCCGTCCGGGCCCATGTGTGCTGTGTACTCCCAAAGTGCAAGGCTTTCAACACCCATGCGTCTGCCGCCCGCAAAGCTAAACTCTGGAGTACCGCCCAGCAGGAACGGCTCGGCTTCCATAACGTTTATAAAGTTTTCCCAGGTCCAGTCTTGTCCTGTAGCTTCCATGCGTTCCAGTGCTACAATTAGAGCCATAGCTGTTATAAAACCTGCTCTTGCAAAACCATTGTCTACATAGGATATTGCCGTGGCTTCATCCAGTGTTGGGTGGTATGTTAGTGCGTTGCCCATATCGTCTAGGAAAGCTCTGGCTTCCGGTGTTATATCCTGAGCCCAAATAGTGGCAAAAATACGGCGATCCGGAGAATAGATTTCCGGTGTGTGAGATGCAACTGTAGATGTACCGTAAGCGCCAATAACAGGCACGTACCAACCCGCATCGCTCATTGCTGCCGTTATACCCATGGTGTCTAATGAACCAACAAGCAAAAGCTCTACATTAGCATCTATCATTTGCTGTATTATAGTAAAGTATGTTTCAGGAGTTACGATTTCAGCCATTATCCTGTGAGTTATGCCCAGGTATTCTGCCAAATCAGCAATACCGTTGTAAACGTCGTTACCGGCATCGGTGTTGGGGAACATAAGCCCTATCATAGCGTCTTGGGACATTCTTTGGTCGCGGTTTGGTCCGAAAAGATTTTGTGTTAAACCGTGAGCTAACATTAACGGGCCATCCAACCCATTGCTAGGCTGTATTATAAATATGTTGCTACCGGGGTCGTACTCACTGTACATAAAGGCTATACCGCCGGTAATGCCCAAAACCGGCGCACCAAACTCTCTCATGTACTCTAAAGACATGGGAGCATTTACGCCACTTATTACTGAAAGAGCAAAAACTTGATATTCCTCTAGCAGCCTTTCCAGCAGTATACGACCGGTGATTGGGTCGTTGTTGTCGTCGTGGTGCAGGAATGTTATTTGACGACCGCCTATGCCACCGTGGGCGTTTGCTCTTTCAAAAACTGCAACCATGGTGTCTATAATAGGCACACCAATAAAGGCAAACACACCGGATGCCATAAATGTAGAGCCTATTAAGATTTCGTAGTCTGTAATGCCTTGGCTTGTTATTTGGGGGCCCGTAGCCGGAGTTGTTGCACCCCCGGGACCGTCTTCTCTAGCACAACTTGTAACAAAAAATGCTATACCTAACACAACTGCTAGAGTGCAAAGGTTTTTTAGTTTTTTGACATTTAAAAAATCTCTAATTTTCATTTTTGTTCTCCCTTCTTTTTTCCAAGATATGCGGTTATTAGATCTTCGTCTTCTAACAGAGCCGCAGCCTCTCCCTGGGATTTTATTTTCCCAAGCTCAATAACATAGGCATAATCTGCCACAAGCAGTGATTGCCTGGCGTTTTGTTCTACCATAAGAATCGTAACGCCCTTTTCGGAAATTTTTTTAACTGCTTCAAAAATACTTTTAACTATCAGCGGAGCTAAACCTAGCGATGGCTCATCTAGGAGTAATAGCTTAGGCTTCATCATCATTGCCCTGCCTATTGCAAGCATTTGTTGCTCACCACCGGACAGCGTTGTAGCTTGCTGGTGTCCCCTTTCCTTTAGAATAGGAAAAAGTGAGTACACTTCTTCAAAACTAGACTGTATCAAGGCTTTTGTTTTTAGCATTGTGGCACCAACTCGCAAATTTTCCTCTGTTGTTAATCCTGCAAGCACCATGCGTCCCTCCGGTGCCTGGCTAATGCCTGCTTTTGCGATTTTATAAGGCTCTTTGTTTTTGATACTCTGCCCTTCAAAAACAATATTGCCTTCTGCCGCCTTTACAACGCCCGATATTGTCCTCAATGTTGTTGATTTTCCGGCACCATTCGCACCTAAAACCACAACTATCTTACCTTTTGGTATATCCATATCTATACCCCTAAGGGCACGTATTATACCATAGTCTACAGCCAGATCTCTTATTTCCAATATGTTTTCGTTGGTGTTTTCGTTCATCAATCATCCCCCTTTTCGCCTAAATATGCTTCTTGCACAAGAGGGCTGTTTTGAACTTCCTCTGGGGTGCCGATAGCCAACATTTTACCAAATGATATAGCACAAACAGTGTCGCAAACTCCCATAACCAGGTTCATGTCATGCTCTACCAAAAATATTGTGCAGTTGTATTCCTTACGAATTTGCCTGATTGTTTCCGCGAGTTCCTCTGTTTCTGCATCGTTTAGCCCTGCCGCAGGCTCGTCCAAAATGATAAGGCGGGGTTTTGTCATAAGAACCCTTGCCAGCTCAATTTTTTTCAGAACACCATAGGGCAAACCGGCGGGGAACATTCCCTTGTATTGGATAAGATTAAGTTTTTCCAGTATTTCCTCTGCTCTTGCTTTGTTTTGTGCCTCTTCGTTTTTTATTTTTTTTGTTCGTAAAAACTGATGAAACAAGCCGGAGTTATAATAAATATGACCGCCAATAAGCAAGTTTTCTAAAACCGATACATAAAGAACAAGCTCCAAATTTTGAAACGTACGCATAATGCCCGTTTTTGCAATGTCGTGGGCTTTGTAGTCGTCTAAATCTAAAACCTTTCCCTGTCCATCTTTGTAATACACTTTGCCTTCGGTAGGTTTATAAAAGCGGGTTATACAGTTAAACAGAGTGGATTTTCCGGCTCCATTCGGACCTATCAACCCAAAAATTTCGCCTTCATTAATGTCAAAACTCAGGTCGTCTACAGCTTTAATCCCCTGGAAATACATTTTGATGTTCCTTAGGCTTATTATATGTTTATCATTCCAGGCTGGTTCCATGTTTGGCTCCCTTCACAATTTTTATGATAAGGTGTCTTGCTTCCTGCACCAGCTTTGTTAGCCCACCGGGAAACTTGGCATAAATAATGATAATAAGGGCACCGGAAAACACCATAGAGGCACTTGGGTTTTGAACGAAAAAGGCAAAGTTTCTTAAAACTACAAGATCTAAAGTGAAGATGGCAAAGCACCCCATAATAACCCCGGAGGGTTTTGCGGAACCGCCTAAAATAACTGCCGCAAGCAAGTTGAGGGACAACATAAAGTTCCAGGATGCAGGGCTTGCCGCCGTTAGGGAGCTAACAAACAACACACCTGCTATCATAGCGTAAATTGTAGAAATAACAAATGCCAAAACCCTGTATTTCAGCACGTTTATACCCATAGCTTTCGCCAGGGATTCGCTGGAACTCATGGCAAGCATTGCTCTTCCTGTGGGGGAGTTTATAATGTTAAGGGTTAGCATGATTAATAAAAACATCACCCCCAAAATCAAAAAGTACACTGTTTCCCTGTCCAATTGCAAAAACATACCAAGCTCGGGAAAGGGAACGTTTGTTATACCGGAGGGTCCCCCGGTAAAATTGTTAGGGGTTATGAACAATTCATTTAGAATAGTTGCAAATGCCAGAGTTATAACAAGCAAGTGTAACCCCCTTACCCTAAGGGATATAAACCCGATGATTGAGCCTATAACTATTGCCACAATTGTTACAGCTAAAATCACTACAAAAAAAGGCACATGGAAACTGATTAGTATGTTGGCTGCTATGTATGCACCCAAACCTACAAAAGCTGCCGTTCCTAAAGAAGCCAAACCAGCCAGCCCCATCAATATACCAAGGCCCATAGCAGCTATCGTATATATCATACTCATGGCTATTGCACGGCTCACAGTAAGGGTTACAATGCCGTCGGTAAACATAAAGAGCAGTTGCAGACCAATCAGCCCCAAAGCCAAAATAACGTAACCAAAAAGAGGATGTTTAGATATTTGCTTTAAATTATTAGTCATACTTAACCCTCCCTACACTTTTTCCATGGTTTTTTTGCCGAATATGCCCATGGGCTTTATAAGTATCGTTAGCAACACAAATGTATACAGGAGTACATTTGCCCACAACCCACTTATCATAGCCAACATAGCAGTAGCAGTTGGTATTATGATAGCGCCTATAACAGGGCCGAAAAAGGATGTAAACCCGCCCATAACAAGTGCCAAAAGGCTAATTGTAGCTATAACTGCCATCATATCTGCATGTACATTTGTTGTTTGCGCTCCCAAAAAAACTGCCGCAAGAGAGGCACACGCACTGGAAATGCCCCAGCTTAGTGCTGTCATTCGTTTTGTGTTTATACCGAGCATAGCTGCAACGGTTGCGTTGGATGCCGTTGCACGTACCATAAGCCCCCATTTTGTTTTGTAAAGAGCAATAAATATGATTGCAGTGATTGACATGGAGGTAACAAAGGTAAACAGCCCATTCCTTGTTATTATAAAGGTGCTACCCATCATTTCCCAGGTAAAGTTGCCTGCAAAAAACCTAGGGAAGTTGTACGGTATCATACCAAATATAATGGGGATAAAGGCGGATATAATAAGGATAAGCCCAAGCGTTACCATAACACGCCCAACTGCACCACTACTTGACATAAAGCTCATTATAAGCACGTCTATTGTGTAGCCGATTATAAAGCAGACAACAACGCCGCCAACAAGGGAAATCCATGGGTCTACCCCCATACGCATAAAGAAAAACGCAGCCACAAAAGCTCCAACGGTAGCTAATATACCTTGGGCAAAGTTTGCTACATTTGCTGTTTTAAATGTAAGTGTTATGCCCAATGTGGACAGGACCATAACTCCTACCAAAAACAGATTGTTTAACAGAATTTGAATCATCGATGCCATAAGCTCTTTCTCCTTTCTGTCTATAAATTGCTATACAGTATATTTCTCATTTGGGATGAGAACAAATATACAGGGCTTGCAATTGTGTGTTGTGAAACGTAGTAAGATAGCCTATTAACAGGGTCTATCGAGTTTTGAACACCACCAAGGCCGCCCCACCCAAAACATCCGGCAGGCAGCAACGAAAAAGATGCGGCAGGGTCGTGCATAGTCGCCACCCCAAGCCCATAGTTACGACCAAGGGCCGGCATCATTTTTTGATACTCCTCTAGCTGCCTTCCTGTTAGCCTGCCGGTTGCCATAAGGTCTATTGCGGGTTTGGACAATATTTTTGCACCATTGTAACCAACACCACCACATGCAAGCGCGTCCGCAAACAGTATATAATCTTCACCTGTCATAATAAGACCGCCGCCGCCGCTTTCTAAATGAGATCCGGATCTAGCAAGGCTATCACTCGATATAAGAGTCATAGTCTTTTTAGCTAAATCATAGAGGTATTGGGGAGCCAATCTGTCTTTCTTTTCTTCGGGCAGTTCAAAATAAGAATCTTCCATGCCAAGGGGTTCAAAAATGTTCTTTCTGAAATATTCCCCAAGGGTTTCGCCGCTGATAACTTCTATCAAAGCCCCCAGCACCTCATGACAGAAGCTATAATTGTAACTTTCTCCTGGTTCAAACATGAGAGGCTCTTTTGCTAAAGCCTGAACAAATTGGCGTGTTGTGTATTTGTTCTCCGTTTCCTTTGCAAGAGCAATTATATGGGGGGTCTCGCGTTCGTAGCTAAGCCCTGCTGTCATTGTAAACAGATCAACAATTCTTATATGTTTTTGAGCGGGCTTTATTACAAATGTGCCGGATTTTACTTGCATATCCTTAAACTCCGGCAGGAACTCATGCAAGGGTTGCTCAAACAGAAAACAGCCTTTTTCATACAACTGTAAAGCCGCAACACACGTTACCACTTTTGTAGCGGAATATATGTTAAAAAAGCTCTTCGGTTTCATAGGTATTTTGTTTTCCATATCCATGTAACCTGTGGCATGGCGAAATATTTGCTTATGGTCTTGATATACTATGCAGTCTATTCCCGAGAGCCCTAGCTCTGCAATAGTTTTGTCCATATATTTTTTTAAAGCGTCAAACTTTTCCATACGATTTTAATCCTTATTATATTAGCAAATTAACTTTTCGTTGTCCCTTCTAAATCATAAAAGTTAATTTGCTTTCCTTAATTCAGCACTTTGCGATTTTTAAGTTGGGACAACCGTTAAGGAAAGTGCTATATTTTGAACTTTGCCAGATTTGCCATTGTGGGAAATGGCTCTCCGCCTTCAAATGCTTTTACTATATCTACAACAACTTGGTTTATCGGTGTTGGCACACCTTGCTCTGCACCCGTGTCGCACACAAGACCGTTTATATATGATATTTCGCAAGGAATTCCCTTTTCCATATCTTGCAACATGCTTGCCTTTTGCGGACGGTGAACAGACCAAACATCACGCATAAACTCTATAGCTGTGTTAAGCTCCTTTTCCCCCTCAAACTCCAGGGTATAAAAGTCTTTGCCCGGCACTATTTCTTCTAATGTGATACCTTTTTTGCGAGCAGTTTTGATTAGTTCTTTTGCTATTGTTGCAGCACACTTTACTGCTTTGTCGTCGTCTAGCACATCACCAAATGTGCAACCAAGGGCGGCACTCATACCGCTCATTGTGGCATTCATCAGCAACTTAGCCCACCTAAAACCAACCAAGTTTGTGTTTATTGTCACACCGCCCGCCAGTTTAAGAAAGTTTTCCACACGCTGCAATTTTTCATCAACTTCGTTGTGCATGTTTCCTATCTCTATTATCATAAACTTTTGGTCGGTATAAAGTTCAGAAATGCCGGGCCCCGCCCATCCGGCACCCCAGCCTACAGCTCCGCCTACCGTTCTTTCGCGACCCACTATAGCAGCCACGCTCTCTTCCGGTATGCCGTTTTGCAAAGTAGCCACTACAGAATTTTCGTTTATATACGGCAGTAGGTTGTTAAGAACAACTTTGTTTGCGGTTTGTTTTGTTAGGAGTATTACTGTATCATATATTCCTTCCATCTCGTTTGGAGTGATGGCTTTCACAGATATATTTTTGAGATCCATTTTGCCTGTTACGGTAGCTCCGTTTTTGTTTAGTGCTTTCACATGTTCTGCATTTGCATCTACCAAAACACAGTCAGCACCTTTTTGGCTAGCTATTGCCCCAATTATTGTACCAAGAGAACCGGCTCCCAAAATTGCTACACGTTCTTTCATAATGCCCCTTTCATGCTTACTTTTTCAAACCCAATGCTTCTCTAGCTTCTGTCGGAGTCATTGGTTCGTAGCTAAATTCGCCCATTATGCGAACCATTTTTTCTACCATTTCTGCGTTACTTTTTGCTTTTACACCCTTAGAAATATATAGGTTATCTTCCATACCAACACGAACATGGCCACCCATAAACAGTATTTGTGTACATATTGGGTATGATGCCCTGCCTGCTCCAAAAGCAGAGAAGTTATAACCACCTTCACCAAAGAGCCTGTCTGCTGTTTGTTTCATTGTTATCAGATCGTACGGAGTAGAGCCTAACGCCCCGTTTATGCCCAAAACAAACTGTATATAAGGCTTGCTTGTAACGTGCCCTCTGTCTATCATAAATTTTAAGTTGTACAAATGCCCCACATCGTAACATTCTAGCTCCGGTGTTACATTGTTAGCTTTAAACAGATTCAAAACATCTTCCATAGCACCAAATGTGTTTGGGAAAATCACCTCTTTGCTAGTGTAATAAGATTTTTCCCAGTCGTGTTTCCAATCTTTTATCCTTTCACCAAGAGGGAAAAGACCCCAGTTTATGCTACCGCAGTTCATGCTGGCAAGCTCCGGTTTAATATGGGGTATGTAATGTGTGCGTTGTTCCAGTGTCATACCCAAGGCACCGCCTGTTGTAAGGCAAATAATAACATCGTCGTTTGCCGCCTTTATTTTGTCTACAATAAATTGGAAATGTTCAAGCTCGGCAGATGGTTTGCCGTTTTGTGGATCGCGTGCGTGAATGTGTACAACAGCGGCTCCTGCACTTGCCGCCTCTATTGCAGACTGGGCAATCTGCTCCGGTGTTGCCGGCAGATATTCGCTCATTGTTGGAGAGTGTATTCCGCCCGTTATTGCACAAGATATGATTCTTTTATTACTCATGCTGTTTTACCTCCTATGTGACCTATCCTATAAACCTATAGACTTTAGTTAAATTTTCCTAATTATATCTTTAATGTGTGAACCATGTCCAATACTAATATTTTATAGTGTGTATAAGAAAAAACTATAGTATACAGCCAATTAACTTTTCGTTGTTTCATTGTCCGTATACTTTTTTGAAACTGCCGAATCTAAGGAAGCGAATTATCATAATTTTCGAGAAAGCTCGTGCATATAGAAATGAGTCGTTAAGTTAATCTCAACACATCGTCGCAGTATTCCATAACCACCTCATCATGTGTAATAATAATTATAATTTTGTCCCTTTTGATCTGTTGCAGATGTTTAGCGAATTTCATTGTCGTTTGAGCATCTAATGCTGAAGTGGGTTCATCAAAAATCATCAAATCCGGGTTTTTATGCAACATCTTGAGGATCGAAATTTTTTGCTTTTCACCACCAGATGTATTTGTGTTATTCTCGTTGATATGAAAATTTAAGCTGTTTTTGCTTATAAACTCTTCCATATTTAACAGACTTATATATTTCAGAATTGAGTCAGAAATTTCCGATGTGTCATTTTTATCATCGTTTGCGTGGCTTTCTTTAGCTGTTTTAACATTAAAATCCAAGTTAAATCTAATACTGTCATTTATCAACATTGGCTCTTGTTCTGCGACCCCTATGTTATTTTTGCGAACCGACACCATATCTATATGTCGAATGTCTATATCGTTATAGCTTATGATTCCGCTATACTCATCTATATACATGCCCAAAATCAAATTGACCAAAGAAGATTTGCCCACCCCATTTGCTCCGACCAATGCGTAGATTTTCCCTTTTGCAAACGTTGCACTAAAATTTGTGAGAGTTTTTTTATTGGCATCAAAACTAGTGTTTAGGCTAGCGGTTTGCGATGCTTCAAGTTGAACAGTTATTTTATTAGCATTTTTTTGATAGCTGCTGTACGAAAAACTAACATTGCGCAATTCAATTTTACGAACATTGTCAATGATTAATGTCCCATTGGTTTCTTGTTTTTGCTCAAGTATTGCCAAAACTCTATCATGCGCTGCCAAAGTGAGCTGATATGAAGCTCCCAAACCAAAGAAATATTTAGCGGATGATAACATCATGTTAAAATAGCTTATGAAAATAGTGAACATGCCTATAGTAAAGTTGCCGGCCAATACGCTAATTCCGCCCACCACAAAAAGGCTGATTTGTGCCACTATAGAAACAAAACCATCCATCCCGGAATAAAAGAAATTAATTTTTTGGTTTTTTATCGCAGTTTTTTTCATATCACTAAAACTTTCGTCAGTTCTCTCGTTAATTTCGCCCTGAATTGAGTTTAGTTTTATTAGCCTAATAAATTTTAGTCGCTCAAATAATTTGGCAGATAACTTGTCTTGTGCTTCTTTGTACTCCATGCCTACGTTATACAGTGGTTTTCTGAAAGCAATATATATTATGATATACACCACAAGAAAACCAGCAAGCAATATGGCCATAAAATAGTGCATGGATAACAATATCAAAAAAGGAACAACCAACGCAACCAAATTTGTTAGTGTGCTTTGCAAAATGGAGATACAGAATACTATTAAGTTTTTTGCGTCATTGTTAATCCTTTGGCTTAGATATGCACTATCTTTGTTGTTGGTGTAGGATAGCGATGTGCCATATATATGCCTCATAATGTTTTTGTTAAAGCTGTAGCCCATCGACATTCTCATTCTTAACTGCATCATAGAAATAGCATAGTTTTTTACTATCCCAAGAAGACTGAGGCCTCCAAAAATCAGGCAAAAGCGTATAACTACACCAACGTCACCGCCTGCTATAAGGTCGTCAAGAAAATCCCCGATGATTCGCGGAGAAATTATAGCGATTGCTGTAGAAGCCAGAGAAATAACCATATACATCATTAATGTGAATTTGTGTTTTAATAAATATGGTTTGCATAACAAAAAAATCTTCATATCGCTTCACCTATATAGCACTTCCGCACTCTGAAATTTTAAAAATTGGGGCAACCATTAAGAAAAGTGCTATAAAATTCTACGAAGGTTGCATATCTGTCAGCGCACGGAGAATTTCATTTCTTGAAAGTTCATCTAAATCTGATAAATCCTTATTGAGTAGGGCTATTATGTCGGAGTTTTTGACCTCCTCTTTACTCAATGTTGACGCTAACCTACGAACCTCTTTCATAAAAGAATAATCTGCTCGCAATTTATTGTTCAAATCGTGTATTTTGTATAACATCGGGTACACATTTTTCATTAAGTCATCACAGTTTTTGAAAAATAAACGCTCGTCTTTTGCGGAATACCCCACAGAAACTAGAAAATCGAGAATTCTATGATTTTGAAATTCAATACCAACTTCATCGTTGTCATAAGATATACATTCTTTCCAATTGAGCAGCATGGCGGATTTTATGCTAACCTCCAATTTTTGATATAGGATTTGCGGCTCAAAAACTCCGCTTTGATGCAGGCTTTTAACACAGCAAGTCATCCTATAAGGGTTAAAAAGATTTGCCTCATATACAGCCTCCCTGTCCCCCGTAACCAAAATGACTGGAATTCCATAAAACCCAAGCCATCTGCAACACAACTCGACCTCGCCAACCCGAGTATCTTTAATATACAAATGCTTAAAGTAATCCGGACGCATAGTGTGTGGGAAAATACCCGGGCTACCGTACATCCCATGAAATCCTGTCATTATTGCAAAATCATACTTGTTGTCATCAAAAGACATATCTCGAAGTGACGAAATCAACTCTACATCCTTTGTGGCTACTTTGGGAAGGATCATTCCGCCCTCGGCATGAGTGTCACAAACAGTAATTTTTGTAACACCATTAGCCAACAAAGCATCGATACATACTTGGGTTTCTTTTGTGTACAAATCTTTATTCACTTCAACATCTTCCGTGAAATTCCAAAACCCAACAGCACCTTCTATATCCGCTAAAACCAAGGCATGTATCAACGGCTACTCACCCCCTATTTTTGCTGCCTCGTTGTTCATTTTATATACCATTGGCATCGCAACATGAATTTGCTTATGAATCGAATGACAAACAGGCCTGAGTATATCGTCGTATTTATCAAGACCGATAGGGCATCCGCCTCCGCATAACAAAGAGTACACACACTCCGAGCATTTGGGGATAGTTTCTATATTACGATTATAAATACTGTTCTCCTTAAATACTACCTCGGGGAAATATGAACCAACAGACAGTTCTTTGTTGCCCACTGCCACCAAACAAGGGAATATATCGCCATATGGATCAACCAAAAGTGTGCTTCCAGAATGTGCATAACAAAACGAATATACCGGCATCATTTTAGAACCCACTGTCAAGCTATTGAGTATGGGACTGTATCTACCGCTAAGCGTGTTTCTCTGTTGCCTATCATCTCCGGAATAGTCCAAATCTGCCTTGTAAAGATTTTGGAATATATCCATAGCCTCATTTTTGTGACCAATGTGAAACATCGGCGAAATCTCAAAAGATAACATTTCTTCGTGTTTGCTAAATCTATTGATAAGACTTTCTCTTAAAGCCTTGCTTTCGTTAAGAGTACCCCCGTCAATATTCATCCTTATACAAATAGGGATACCGCCATCTAAAAACTTTTCGATACCTTGCATAATTTTTTGGAAAGTAGGCCCGCCATCTGCTAAATACCTTTTGCTATTGTGAGTATCCTCATCTCCATCCAGCGTAACCATTATCTTTTCTATATTTAATTGAGACAGCAGATCAAAATATTCCACTAAATAATATCCATTGGTAATAATGTTGTATGGTTTATCTTTTGTCCTTGATACAAGGTGTTCGATAGCTTGGCGGGTACTCGGCATAAGAGGTTCCCCGCCAAAAAGACCAACGGATTCAAGCTCACCGCCAGCCACATCCAAAGCAGCGTCAATCATCTCGTTTGTCATAACTTCTTCTCTTGCTATTTTGTCGCCCTCATAGCAATACGGGCATCTAAAATTGCAATTATACGTTATGATAAAAGTAATATGTTTGTACTTGCCTTTATTTTTTTGATGAAAATTTCTCAAGGCACCTACTACCTTGTTCTTCTTTGCCACTTCTTCTTCATCATTGCTCACCAAATAGCCGCGAGATAATAGGTTGTCGTATAGTTCAACCTCAGACTTATCTCCGGGAACTATTTTATCTAGTTTTTGCCATTCAGCCACAATTTTGTAAGCCGAATCGTCTATCTCGTCCATCAAGCCATTAAGCGAGTTTATCAACAACCTGCTCCCGTTACCAAGCTCAACCGGTATCATGTGTCTTATTAATTTCATAATGTTACTCCTTACCCGCGTCTTTGCTGTTCAACCTCATCGCTTATATGCAATTTCCACCGGTCTATCATTTCATGTATAGTTATACCATAGGCTTCTTCAAAAGTG
>WRKF01000171.1 GCA_009778165.1 Defluviitaleaceae bacterium | reverse complement strand
ATTAGCCCTTTAAATTCACACTAAAACTGCTGAATTTAGGAAGCTATTCCACTTAATTTTATTTTAAAAAGGGCTAGAATTAAGTGGAATAGCTATAGTATAGCACTTTTCTTAAATGAGTCAATATTTAGGAAAAGTACTATAAAGAACACAAGAAAACCGGGGCGGTCCTCACCGCCCCAGCTCTTTAAAATATTATAATTAGCATAGGATAAAAGCCAATAGGATTGCTTGTGCTGTTTTTGGGTTTAGGGGGTATCTAACTTTGGATTGGCGTAAACACAATTAAATTGATAGTTTGATAGTAATGAAGGTTCTAGCACCCATGCCCGTTTAAAAACTTAATCTGCAAACCTCCAAATATCAATGGTTTGGGCAACAAAGCCGATGTTTTCAAAAGCCCCGCTAACTGTCAATGTATCTCCGGCATCAACATCATATACTGTGGCAATGCGGCGTGTTGCGGTTTCTGAATCGCCACTTCTTGTTACCGTAACCAATTCAAAGGTTGCTTGCTCATGCCAAAACACGTTGACGATTTCATTCTCATCGCCACCTGTTCCCATAAACGTTCCGCCGCCTTCGAGCTCAAATATAATGGCTTTTTCTAATTGTACACCCTGTCCATTTGAGCTTAGAACAACCCCTTGAAATTCTGTAAGATTGGCTGTTGGCGGGGAGTTGCCGATTGCGGCACTATTATCCAGCAATGGTGCTGAAGATGCATTACCTTGTGTGAGCATATTACAGCCAACCAAAACAACCAATCCCGTTGCAAGTGACGCAGTAGTAATAAATTTTTTCATTTTCTATATCCTCCATAGATAATTTTTTAAAAGGCTTTTTGCAAGCCATAAACTATACTGGCGAACGAAAAAATTCGCTTTTCGCTCACGAGTATATCAACATAAAAAAGTATATCATCCTGAAGCATAGTTTTTGAACCTATTTCGGCATAGTTTCGGCATAGTTTTTTATTGTTTTTCTGTTTTTTTACTTTATGTGTTCAGGGGTAAAATTACCTTAAAAATCACTTTGCTGTTTACGCTATCTATACCGTATGAAATTTTATGCATATCCAAAATCCGCTTCACTATATATAGCCCTAATCCACTGCCGCCTGTATACCTACTGCGAGATTTATCAGCTCTATAAAAAGGCTCGAAAAGGTTAGCTAAGTCACTCTTATCAATACTTCCTACATTCTCCACAGTAAGAACACCGCACTCTTTGTCCTTAATTAGCTGTATATTGACAATTTCACCTTTTGGAGAATGGAAGATTGCATTGCTTATAATATTGGAAAGTGCTGTTTGCATTTGCAAACTATCTACTTCAACAACTACATCCTCGTCACAATAGCAAGCGATAGAAACTCTTTGAGTTTCTGCTAAATCTTCATATTTTTGGCAGAGTCTATTTGTTAAGTCGCCTATGTCTACAACACTATAATCCAATGAAAGCTCATTGGCTTCGAGTCTCGAAACTGTCAATATTTCCTGTACAAGCCTCTCCAAATGGCCGGTTATTTCTACGGCATGGTGCAAGTACGTATCTCTATCTTTATAAACCCCTATATTATCAATCATACCCCCAAGTTCACCCTTCAATATTGTAAGGGGGGTTTTTAGCTCATGGGATATAGCGGTAAATAAATCTCTTCGATGTTCCTCCTGCTTGCGTTCCATATCAAAATCTCTCTGCAATTTTTCGTTTGCAGACTGCAATTCAATAAGAGCAATTTCAAGTTTTTCAGCCATTGTGTTTAGATTTAACGATAACTCGCCTATTTCATCGTTTCTGTTAATATTACAGCGGCTACTTAAATCAATCAGGCTCATTTTTCTTGACATCTTGCTAAGAACAATTATAGGTTTAGTCAATCGGCGCGAGTATACATAGGCAACTGAGGCACTGATTAAAAGGCTTGCAATCATAGCGTGAGGGACAATGCCGTTCACGATAGATGTTACGCTACGTACTGCACCCAGCGAAGCCGTTGCATATCCGGAATAACTTTGACCTGTAATCGTGTTGCTCATTACAAAGCGGTGCGAAATTATGAAATCATCGTGCTTTACAGTGTCAGGGCTAAAACTTATATGTTGATACGCAATATTGTAATATCCATCATGCACGGTAATATTAATACCATTTGCCATTCCAAATTTTTCAACTAAATGGGGAAGTTCGTCTTCTGTGGCTGCTTGAAATGCAAGGCCAAATTCCCATATAAATTCGTTGAACTGACTTATAAACTCTTGCTCAAATGCCCTTGGTAGCAAAGTGCCAAAAAGGACAAATGACAAAAGAAATGTAAGTGACAGCACAGTGAATATAGCTATAAATATTTTTAGGGATAGTTTACTCCTACTTATCTTCCCTAAGCCTGTAACCCATTCCGCGAACCGTTTCAAAATAATCACCTCCCAGCTTTTTACGCAGGTTTTGTATGTGAATATTTACTACCTTTGTATTGCCAACAAAGTCATACCCCCAAAGGGTATTAAGCAAAATTTCACGAGTGTAGACACGTCCCGGATTTTCTAAAAAGAGTTTTAGCAACTCATATTCCTTTTTTGTAACGGATTTCGATTTGTTCATTACACGCACCTCACACTTTACCAAATCCATAACCAAAGAACCGTGCTTTAGCATGGCAGAAGCATCCCCGTTCCTTTGTGCATCTACTGTTTTCTGGCTGCGCCGCAAAACTGCATCTATCCTTCTTTTAACAAGGCACATATTGAAAGGTTTTGTAATATAATCATCTGCGGTAAGGTCGAAAGCCTTCATTTGGTCATCATCCTTATCCAAGGCTGTAATCATAATGACAGGTGTACTCGTATCCTTGCGAATTAATTCCAACACTGCATAACCATCAATTTTGGGCAACAAAATATCAAGGAGAACAAGGTCGTAAGTACCGCTTTGGAATTTTGTAATTCCATCGAGCCCGTCATTAGCAAGGTCAATCTCTAGGCCAAATTCCTCCAAATACGTTTTCAATATTGTTTGGATTGACATTTCATCTTCAATAATTAATATTTTCATGGCGTACCTCTGCAAAATAGGTAATTGCAGGGGCGGTCATTGGCCGTCTGCGTTGAAAGACGGACGCACAATTCTCGCCCCTGCAATAACTTTTGTATCCTTTCATAAAAAGCTGATTATATTATGGCAGTCGGTTGACTGCTGCTTTGTATATATCGTACCATTCTTTGTGCGTCTTGGTTCAACTATTAGCTTATGCGGTGCGGCTTTTGCAAAAGCTCTGTTTCGAGTGGGTTTTGATTACTCACAACCAAGTAGGAGGCTACCCATTAGTTGAGTAGCCTCCCTTGAAAGCAGAAAATGATATACTAAACACAATTAAATTGTACCAGCAATATTGCTATATATCTCATTCGCTATTTTTTCCCCTGTTTCTATAATGCTCTCCATTTCGCTTTTGGCGTTGCTTGCAAAAACTTCGTCTTTTATTCCGCCAATATTGATTAGCACATTAAGCCCTGCTCCCTTTAGGGCTGAGCCAAGCAAAAGACCGGCGACCCCTAAATCGCTTGCGGCGTTTGTATTGGATTTCCCGACAGCTTTTTGTGTGATTTTAAGAGCCTCAAGAGATAACCTCATAACATCCAAGGGGATTGCGGTGGCTTTTTTTAGTGCTTCTTGCATTGCTTTAGAACGTTGGGTTTTTTCCTCGTCTGTTGTCTTTGGCATTGCAAACACCGCATCGACAGCGTCATATGCTTCTGTATCTTTATCTATTGTTATTTGCAAATTTTCTTTAATTTCAGCCGCTTCTTTTGCTAATTGCTTTATTAGCTCTTGGTGCTGCTCATATTTCTTTTTACCTACCGTTAAACCACACACCATCTCTGTTAAGGCTATACCTAGAGTTCCTGCCAAAGCAGAAGCAGAGCCGCCCCCGGGGGCAGGAGCATCGCTGCTTAGCGTGTTAACAAACTCGTTAACTTTCATATTTATTAATCTCATAAGAAACCCCCTTAAAACAATCCGGTAATTAGCCCGTCGCTGTTTATATCTATTTTTTCTGATGAAGGTACTTTTGGTAGCCCGGGCATCGTCATTATATCTCCGGTTATCGCAACAACAAAACCTGCACCGGCAGAAAGACGCACGCTCCGTACTGTTAGCTCAAAACCACTCGGTGCACCCAGCAGCTTGGGGTTGTCAGAAAAAGAGTATTGGGTTTTTGCCATGCACACGGGCAGATTTTTGTAGCCCATTTTTTCTATTTTAGCAATGGTGTTGCTTGCTTCTTTAGTGAAAGCTACACTACCCGCGCCGTATACTTTTGTTGCTACAGCTTTTATCTTGCCTCTTATATCCTCTGTTTCTTCGTACACAAAGCTGAAATTGTTTGGAGCTTCTATGGCTTTCAAAACTTTTTTGGCTAGTTCCTCGCCCCCTTGACCGCCTTTCGTAAACACTTCGCTCACGGCAGCTTCGGCTCCCATCTTTTCACATTCAGCCAAAACAAAGTTCAGTTCTTCCTCTGTGTCGCCCGGAAAACGATTGAAAGCCACAACACAAGGCATACCATACACTTCCGTTATGTTTTTTATGTGTTTTTTTAGATTTTCAAAACCTGTTTTCAAAGGTTCTTCTGTGCCATCTCCGTTATATTTTAATGCTCGTATGGTTGCTACCAACACGATTGCATTTGGGCGTATTCCTGTTTGGCGGCATTTTATGTCTATAAACTTTTCTGCCCCAAGGTCTGCTCCAAAGCCTGCTTCTGTAACAACATAGTCCCCTAGCTTCATGCCTAGCTTGGTAGCTATTACACTGTTACAACCGTGTGCAATATTGGCGAAAGGCCCACCGTGGATAAAGGCGGGGGTTTTTTCCAAAGTTTGCACTAGGTTTGGATCAAAGGCTTCTTTGAGCAAAACAGTAAGAGCCCCTTGTGCCTTTAAATCCTCACATGTTATTGGTTCATTGTCATAATTATATGCTACTACCATTTTGGCGAGACGGCTCTTTAGCTCATCTAAAGTAGAAGATAAGCAGAACACTGCCATAACCTCACTTGCAACAGTTATATCAAAGCCGTCCTCTCTGGGTGTGCCGTTTACCCTTGCCCCAATGCCGTTTATAATATGGCGCAGTTGCCTGTCGTTCATATCTACAGCCCTTCGCCAAGATACACGCCTTGGGTCTATTCGCAAATCATTACCTTGAAAAATGTGGTTGTCTATCATAGCGGCAAGCAAGTTGTTTGCAGCACCAATGGCGTGCAAATCTCCGGTAAAATGGAGGTTAATGTCCTCCATTGGCACAACTTGAGCATATCCGCCGCCGGCAGCTCCGCCTTTTACCCCAAAAACAGGCCCCAAGGAAGGCTCGCGCAAGCAAATTACCGCCTTTTTGCCCAGTTTGCTAAGGGCATCTCCCAACCCCACCGTTGTGGTCGTCTTACCTTCTCCGGCAGGGGTAGGGTTAATTGCTGTAACAAGTATTACTTTTGCGTCGTTTTTGTTTTCATAATTGCCAAGCAATTTGTGGTCTACTTTTGCTTTATGCCTCCCATAAAAATTTATATTTTCTTCATCTAGCCCCAACCGGGTTGCTATGTTTTTTATATGTTCCATTTTGTTTGATTGTGCAATTTCTATATCTGATTTCATTATAAAACTATCCTTCCATTTTTAATTACTGTGTGTACTTGGTTGTTGCCAAACCTATAAAACAAAAAGTTAAGGTCGGGGCAATCCCAAATCACTATGTCTGCATCTTTTCCTATTTCTATCGTGCCTTTTGTTTCTTGCATTTCTATTGCACAGGCTCCGTTTAAAGTTACAGCCATTAATGCTTCTTTTGGCGTTAACTTATATTTCAGGCAGGAGAGGCTCATGGCGACCTGCAAATTAAAGTTTGGGCTGCTGCCCGGGTTAAAGTCTGACGCTACTGCAATCGGTATACCTCTTTTTATCATTTCCTTTGCTCTCGCATAGTCTTTATTTAAATAATGGCTGGTGGCGGGCAAAAGCACGGCTATTACACCATTTTTTGCAAGCTCGTCCAACCCTTCGTCCGGAGCAGCGATCAGGTGTTCCGCACTTATACACTGTAGCTCACCCGCCAAACTCGCCCCCCCTATCGGGTCTATTTCGTCCGCATGGATTTTTACTTTAAACCCCTGTTCCTTTGCGGCGGTTAATATACGTCGGCTCTGCGAAACATCAAAAACTGCCGTTTCACAAAAAATGTCGCAATATTTCGCCAATTTTTCCTTAGCTACATGAGGTATCATTTCGTTGATGATAAAGTCTACAAAACCTTCCGGATTATCTTTATACTCATTCGGAATGGCATGAGCACCCATAAAAGTAGATACAATGTCCATTTTATGGCTTTCATTAAGGGCTTTGACAACTTGCAGCTGTTTAATTTCTGTTTCCATGTCAAGCCCATAACCACTCTTTGCTTCTACTGTGGTTGTGCCATGGGCAAGCATTTTATCCAAAAAGGATTCTGCTTTTGTTTGTAGTTCCTCAAACCCTGCGGCTCTTGTGCTGTTAACGGTAGATAATATGCCGCCTCCGCTACGCAAAATGTCCAAATAGCTGTCGCCCCGTAGCTTTCTTTCCAACTCGTTCTGCCTGTAACCTCCAAAAACGAGGTGGGTATGGGCATCTACAAGTCCCGGTGTGACCAATCTGCCGCCTGCGTCTATTTCTTTTGCTCCGATGGGGGCTTCTTGCTCTTTTCCAATATAGGCTATTTTTTTATCCAGTATTCCAATAGCCATGTTTTCTCGTGTTTCAATGTTGCCCTGTTCTATGCCTCTTTGCACACTTTTACCTTTTGCAGTCGCAAGTACAGAAATATTTTTGATTACTAAATCCAATTGTATTCCACTGCCAAAATTTTATTTGCTTTTAATTTAAAAAACTGCAAATTTTGACATACTCCTTTCTTTTTTTACTTACAATTTATCTTGATAATTATAGCAGATTTTACCTTAGTATGGAAGGGCTTGCAATTTTGTTAAACATAGTTTATAATACTTGAAGAATTGCACGAAAAATTAGTAAATATGCACATATGTAAATATCTATACATGAATAATGGTGCATATAATTATGAGGTAATTTGAATGGAATATAGGGATATATTACATAAAAAACAAAATGCTGATCTAAAAACTGCCTTGCAAGATATGCCGGCGTTTTTGCAACAATTTTTTAGAGGTATTGCCGACACAAAGACATCTTCGACCAAACTTAACTATGCTTACGATCTGCGTAGCTTTTTTGAATATTTATGTGAAGAAGAATTTGAAAACATGCGGCCACAAGATTTTACATTAGAACAGTTAAATAAAATAACGGTAGATCAAATAGAAAACTATTTGGACTATACCACAGCTTATGAAAAAACATACAAAACCCCAAAAAGCAAGGAAATAACTCTTAACCGACAAAATAGAGCGACAGGGAAAGGACGCAAGTTGTCTGCTTTGCGTGTTATGTTTGCATTTTTTTTAAAAAGGGGACAGGTGCAGGTGAACCCCGCCGGTATTGTAGCTACCCCAAAGGTGCGAGAAAAGACCATAACATATTTGGAAGCAGATGAAACTGCTCGTTTGTTAGATACCATAGAGGAGGGAGAGCAGCTCACGGACAGGCAAAAAAAATTCCATGAGCATACAAAGGCTAGAGACTTAGCCATTGTTACTCTACTTCTTGGTACGGGGATTAGGGTTAGCGAATGTGTTGGTATTAATTTGGAGCATATTAGTTTTGACACAAGCTCCATAAAAATTACTCGCAAGGGGGGCAATGAGGAAATTATATATTTTGGCGATGAGGTGCGAGATGCATTGGCGGAATATATGGAAGAACGAGAAAAAAAAGAACCACAAGACGGACATGAGCAGGCATTTTTTTTGTCGATACAAAACCGCCGTATTACAGACAGGGCCGTACAAAAACTTGTGAAAAAATATGCGCGGTTGGTAAGCGTAAAAAATATATCCCCCCACAAACTGCGTAGCACTTTTGGCACTCATTTATACAGAGATACGAGTGATATTTACTTAGTTGCCGCCGTGTTGGGCCATAGAGATATAAACACAACCAAGCGTCATTATGCTAGCATGGATGAAGAACGGCGCAAAAAAGCTGCGAAAATAGTAAAACTGCGCGAAGATTGATTCTTTGGCTTTAAGGTGAAAGAAGGTGAAAGGAAGAAAATGAAAATATTTGTGAATTTTATAGCTTTAGCTTTTGTGGCTCTGTTGGTGGCTTGTGGTGAGGAGCAGCCCACGGCGGTAGAGGCTCGTGCAATTTTTGAGCTAGACAGAGTCTATATAGATGGGCAAGAAACGCCCTTATCGGAAGAAAATATCTATACAGGTTCAACCCTAACATTTGTAGGACCGGAAAGTGGCGGCAATGTTCTTATACGGATTGGCGGAGCGGATGCTACGATTGCTCTTGCGTCCATAAATCCCTCAAGGGAGCATCCCAGTTTTTTAGCTGGATACTGGCATCATCACCTTTATTCGGGGGCTACGGTGGCGGGTAGCCCAAGGATTAACTTTGTCGAGCTTTTTCCTAATCTTGGAATAGACGATGATGATAATCTAACCGACAACACACAAAGCTCATACCAACGAGGAAATTTGTATTACATTGTTCAAAGCGGTGAGTTTATGTTAAGGTTCACGATTGATGGAGCTATTCACGACCTAATATTTGTAGAAAATAGTCTGCAATAAACACAAGGAGAAGAATTTAACATGTTTAGCGATTTACCAGGTATAACTAACATAATATTTCTTGCATTTATTGCAGGTTTTGTAAGCTCCATAGTGGGTGGAGTAATAGCCATTTGCATTAGTCGCCCCAACAAAAGGTTTATAGGGCTAAGCCTGTTTTTTTCTTCTGCGGTGCTTTTAACCTTGGTATTTGTGGATTTTATCCCACACGCTATTGGTCATGGGCATTACCACACAACAGTCGATCCGAACACGGGGCTAATGTATCAATATTGGTTTCAGCACAGCGGAGCGGGAATTTGGCTTACTGTGCTGGGGGTTTCTGCCGGAGTGGGTTTAGCTGCACTACTTAGCCTATTTGACAAATATGGACACGAACACATTCACGGCTTTTTGGCACATAATCCAAGCTGTTCCCATGCGGATTCTAACCAGGGGGAACTGACTGCAACAGAAAAACGGCGTGTTATGACTTTTGCTTTCCCTGTAGCTTTTGCTATAATATTACACGATCTGCCAAAGGGATTCGCTATTGGTAGTGCGGGTTCCGTATCGGTGGCTATTTTGATTGGGTTATCCTGTATTCCGGAGGGGATGTCGATTGCTATTCCTCTAAAGGCTGGAGGGGTAAAGTGGTGGAAGATTCTTGGACTTTGCGGACTTGCCGGAATGTCTACCGTTTTGGGTGCAATAATCGGTTATTTGGTGGGGGGGATTAATGTTTACCTTTCCGGAATAATGTTTGCCATTGCCGCCGGTTGCATATTGGGGATTGTGGTTTCGGAAATTATGCCCCTTGCAATAGAATACTGCAAACGCACAAGATGGAAGTTTTTAGTCATGCTTGCAGGGGTGTTGATTGTTGTTACGCTAAATTACTTTTTTCATGACTTAATGCATTTTTAAGCTGGAGCCTGTTAAAAAACATTAAAAAACTGTTAAACAAAAGTAATTTCAATGTAATACAAATGTAACATTTGTGGTGTATACTTTAGAAGTCTACAAAAGTTTATGGATAAGGAGGTTACGAACATGAAAAGATTTGCATGTGCCTTTTTGGGTTTTTTAGTTTTTCTTGTTGTGCCTGTTTATGCACAAGAACCAAGAATAACTGTGGGCATTACTTCCTATTCCGACATTAGTTTAGATAGTTTAGAACCGCACGCAAGCTATGAATATGACCCCGAACTAGATTTGGGCTATTTTTTGAACGAGCTAAACGAGGACGAGCTACCAGAGCTACTGGAAGACAGGGAGTACGGATACGACCAAAGCAGCGATTATGACCTTATTGAAAATTTGCCTTTTGATCCGGTCGCTTTTTGGAACATTTTCCACTCTGCCACACCAAACGAGGTAACATTTGACACCCGACGGACTATCACCGGAACTGCACCATACCGAACATTTGTAACGGCCTATGTTATAACAACGTACGAAAACCAAGATGGCGATATTTCTTTTGCAATATACGCTACCCGGGTTATTGTAGGGTCTTCTATGGTGTTTAGTTTGGAGTTACCGTTGGAAGAAGGTGACAACATTGTTGTCATAAAATTCTTTAACGAATATGAAGGCGTTGACAATGCAATAGCTTCACAAATACGACGCATGTCACAAAATATTCGTCAAGAATTAGAAAATTTTGTACCTAGCCTACCCGGCTTTGCCCAAGAGCCGGATTGGGAGACGTAGACCTTATGCGAGAAGTTATAAAAACTATACTTTTAACATGCCTAATAGCCTTGGCACTATTTCAAACACAGGAATTGTGGTTTCGTAATATGAGCCGTGGCTTTTTTGCTGTCTTTGCAATACAAGCATCTCCCGGTGATAGCTACGGAGAGTTTTTTGTTGCACCCACAAGGATTTTAACAAGCCTTGGTAACAACCGCTTTGCTGTGGAGTATGCTCCGGGCACTATACAGCACTTGGCTCCTCTTTTTGCAGATGCCCTTGCGAGTCAGCCCATCGTTACAGAAATAACCCCGGATCTTTTTAATGGGCGAATTATTATATATTATTACAATTTCAATATGCCGGCTTGGGCTTTTTTTCAGCATTTCGGCATAGAAAACCACCTTCCCTTGCAATATTTTAATCAAATATTAATTGTGCCGCAGTTGGCGACAAATTTGGTTCATATAAGTTTTGTGGGAGAGTATGTTGTGAGCTATACAATAACAACGAGTGCGAATGCCGCCCTTAACACTCACATACAAAATGCCCACAGAGATTTTGGGGATTCTCATTTTTATTATGCAAGCAGCAGTATAATGGGGTTTGCTTTTGACACCAACCTCTTTTTGCCTCGCTGGCATGGAGATACTTTACAGTACACCCCGCTTACAGTTAGCCCTATTCTTAGCGGCGATCTTATCGAAATCGGACAAAATATTAGTTTCTTTTTTGATAACCCGGATCTGGTGCGTAGCGACAACAGAAACGGTATTCTTACATACGGGGATTTTAACGTTGTTGTACGTTATTATAATAACGTGTTGGAATATACCAATCATCGACCGGGTTCTGCCCCGGGCAATATACTTACATACTTTGACACAGCCATGGCATTTTTAACAAGGGACACAAACGTTACAACCCCCTTTGTTTTGCAAGGGTTTACTACAGAAGACACGTACACTACATTTTATTTTGACTATGTTATTAATAACTTTCCGGTTATGCTTGCCGACGCACCCTTGGATCATTGGCTACAAATAACTGTGGAGCAAGGGCATGTTACAAGCTATCGCAAAGTTGCCCTAAACTTGCACCAAACTCAAGCCCATAACTATCATCGAACAGATATAATAACATTAGTAAACGAGAGAGGTGTACATATAAACCCAACTCTTGGGTATATCTATCACTTTCATTCTGCAACAGTCGGGATAGACTGGAATGTAAATGGAGAGGAGATTGAATGAACTGGTCTAAAGCACAAAATATTGCAATTATAGCTTTTTTAATATTGAATGGGGTATTAATGCTCTTGTTGCATTTAGATAGTCGGCAATATGTGCTGGCATCAGAAAGCCAAATGGCAATTACCACCGTGTTAAACAATAATAACATAATATTGGCATCAGACTTTAGTTTTGCACGCCACGACCCTATCCGTAGGCTGACCCTATTGGAAAACAACTTTAACCGTAACGCTTTAGCAAATGTGCTAATGATGAATAACAACAATATTTTCATGACCGTAACCCAAAATTACACAAAGTTTCACAATGATTATGAGGAGGTGCGTTTTTACGAAAACGGTCTTGTGCGTTATACAAATTTTGGGTATAACAATTTGATATTAGAAACTGAAAGTGAAAAGCGATTGTTTGCAGCAAATTTAATGCGTAACCTCGGGGAAAATGTACATTATTTTGTGTTGGATACAGATTGCACCACACAAAATGGGCTTGTTTTGTCCTATAGGCAGGTGTACCGCAACAATTTGATTTACAGCAATTTCTTGGTATTTACGTTTAAATACAACGGTATACATACAATAGATTTTTCCTTTAACCCTGTTTATGGTTTTTTGGGTGTACCTAGAGAAATGCGTCCAAGTGATGAAATATTGCTTACTTTTGCACACAATATTGCAGGATACGCCATAATAAATAGCATGGATATTGTACACAAAGCCCAGGGATTAACCACAACTCCATATTATCGTATAACATATACGCAGGATGGTCAACTACGCACAATGTTAATAAATGGGTATACTAATTCTCTTTTTGTTGGCTGATGGCAGTTATAAAAGATTTAATGAATTAAGCACGAAAACGGCGGAAAGCCTTGGTTGAACTTTTGGGAGTTGCTAAAATTGCTTATAAAAATATTATTCTAATGCGAACTTAGAAACTCTCTATGTCACACCCTATGTCACACCCTATGTCACACCCGATGTGATAATTTATATCAGAACAAATAGAAGAACAGATAGAAAAAATCCCGTGGCTAGAAAGATAAATCCATTATATAGTATGTTCGTTATCGAAACAAGCGAAAAATGTCCGAGTTGGTGTGATAATTCCCTTTTTTCTAAATACAGCATTTTTTTACACAATCTTTACATAAATTTTATTGCAACTAAACAAAAATATATTATTATGTTTTTGTCATCGATGAAGAAAGTGCTATACTCACATAATATCACAAAAAGGAGAAATCACACCATGAAAAAAATAATTGCTATTGCAACGTTTGCTTTTTTATCAGCTTGCAGTAACGGCAACCCCGCCACACTAACGGCAGAACAATCTGTAGCCGGCAACGAGATAGTGATAGCCGGCTCTACAACGGTTGCACCGGTTGCGCAAGCTCTCGCAGATGCTTTTATGGAAACCAACCCAGGCTATGTGTTGGAGGTTCAGAGCATGGGTACAGGTGCCGGTATGACAGCCGCAACAGAGGGAGTTGCAGACATTGGACTGGCATCCCGAGATCTTACAAGCGATGAACTAACGGAGCTAGACTTTTTAACGTTCGCTATAGACGGCATTGCTGTAATAGTTCACGAAAATAACCCTGTTTACAACCTTAGCTTTGACGAAATTCGTAGTATTTTCTTAGGGGAAATAACAAACTGGTCAGATGTTGGTGGCAATAATGCCGAAATTATAGTAATTTCTCGTGAAGCGGGTTCCGGAGCCCGCGGTTCTTTTGAAGCCTTGGCAAATGTAGCCGACGAGGTTAGCTATTTTCAAATAGCAAACGGCTCCAACGGCGTTTTAACAACGGTTGAGCAAAACCCAAATGCAATCAGTTACGTTACCTATGGTCTTTTGGTCGGTCGCAGTGTTACTGCCGTTTCTGTCGATGGTATACCCTTTACCGGCGAAGGTGCTTTTGACGGCACGTACCCCTTTGCTATAGGTTTTCACATGGCGTTTCAACGAGCCGGTGTTAGCTCTGCAGCACAAACTTTTTTGGACTGGGTTATGTCCCCTGCCGGACAGGCTATTGTAGTATATGAAGAATACGTTCCTGTTGCGTGATTTTTTAAGGAAACTAAATAATGATTAAAAGTATTTCAATCGAAACTAAAAGCGGAACTAAAAACGAAACTAAAAATAATAGAAGAATTAAAGCAATTGAGGCTATCACCAAGACTTTGTTCTTGGTGTGTGCCCTCGTTTCCGCACTAACGCTATTTTTAATAATTTTCTTTATATTTTCTAATGGAGTGCCTGCTATTTTGCAAGTTGGCTTTTGGGACTTTGTTGCAGGCCGCACATGGGCTCCTACCCACGGCACAACCCCACAGTTTGGTATGCTGCCAATGCTTTACGCAAGTGCTATCACAACCTTCTTTGCTTTTATTTTTGGAACTCGTATCGGCAAATGGTGTGCTATTTACTTAGCTTTCTTTTGTCCGAAAAAAATTTACAAACCCCTTAAAACAATGGTAGAATTGTTAGGAGGCATACCTTCCGTTCTGTACGGTTTTTTTGGTGTGGCTGTTATTTTGCCACTCATCCGTAACAACTTAGGTGGTACCGGTAACTCTTTGCTAGCTGCTGTTATTATACTAACGATGATGATACTACCCACCGTTATAAATTTGAGCGAAGCCGCCTTGCGAGCAGTTCCCGAACATTTCTTTGAAGGAGCTCTTGCTCTTGGCACAACTAAAACAGAGGCTATTTTTGATATTGTTACACCATCTGCAAAAGGCGGTATAAACGGAGCTTATATACTGGGTATCGGTCGTGCTGTTGGCGAAACTATGGCTGTTATTATGGTTGCAGGCAATGTTTCCAGAATGCCAAATACAATAGGGGATTTTTTTTCAACAAGCACATTTTTAACTCCTGTCCGAACGCTAACAGCAGGTATAGCAATGGAAATGAGCTACGCAACCGGCCTCCACAGAGACACTCTGTTTGGGATAGGTGTTGTTCTGTTTACCATAATAGTTAGCCTTAACTTGACTCTTGCTATAATTAACCGCAACCAAACCAACTATGCCAAGGAGTCCTAAAATGTCTACCCGCCGCAAAATAAAAAATGCTATAAACTACATAAAAGTATATTTTGCAATAGGAGTTTCTGTATCAATACTAATCTCTATACTTTTGCTAATTATTATAAACGGTCTGCAACACTTGTCGTGGGATTTTGTGTTTTCTATGGATGCACCAAGAGGCTTTAGCCTTATGCCTATGATAGTTACAACAGCAATAGTTGTGTTTCTAACACTCCTTATTTCTGCACCACTGGGGATTGGTGCGGCAATTTACCTTAACGAATATGCAAGCACAAAATCACGGTTAGTTAAATTTGTGCGCGTTTCAATAGAAACGCTAAGCGGTATACCCTCTATTATATACGGTCTGTTTGGCTTTTTGTTTTATGTTATCGTTTTGGGCTGGACATGGTCGATACAAGCCGGTATATTTACAGTATCAATAATGGTTTTGCCCATAATAATCCGCTCTTCAGAAGAAGCTCTAAAAGCTGTACCCATGTCGTTTCGTATGGGTAGCTATGCTCTGGGAGCCGGCAAGTTTTATACTATAAGAAAGGTAGTGCTTCCTGCCGCAATGAATGGTATAATAGCATCTATAATCCTCTCTATTGGACGGTTAATTGGTGAAACGGCAGCACTTTTACTAACGGCAGGCACGCTAATGGATATGCCTATAAATCTACGAAGCTCCGCTGCAACACTTTCTGTTTTTATGTACACTATAACCGTTGAGCAAGGCGATATGGAAAGAGCTTATGCAACAGCAATTATCCTGATGTCGCTGGTGCTTGGGTTAAACTTAATGGCTAATTTTATAGCCCGAAAAATAAAAAAGGGATAAGAGATAGCAATTTCAATGAAATTGCTGTATAATTGTTTAAATTAAAATTAAGGAGTAAAATTCACTGAAAAAATCGATAAAAAAACAACACAAAGACTCCCTGTTTCGCGATATTTTAAAAATACCCGAAAACTTTGTATATTTGCATGAAGAAATAAAGAACACAGATACGGTTCTTAACCCAGCAGAGTTACAGCTATTTGACCTAGACTCAAGCATTACAAAAAGAAACCGTATAAATGACATTTCTTTTATTACAAAAGATAACAAACTAATTATATTGGTAGAACACCAAAGTTATATAACACCCAACTTAGCTTTTAAAATCTTCCTTTACTACATAGAACTTATACAACTGTGGCTAAAATTAAACAAAAAAAATATACACAGCACAACACCGTTGCCAAATTTGCCAACCCCAGAATTTTATATAGCCTATAACGGCAAAGAAGATTTAAAGTCAACTGTGCAAGAGTTTAATCTAGATTACGGTGTTATAAAAATAAACATACTTGTTAAAATAGCGGATATAAGGTATAGTAAACTAAAAAACAAAAGCCTAGATAATCCCTTGGCGGGATATTCCTATTTTTACCACGTACTATACAAAGAAATTGCCGAAAACAAAGATTTTAACAATGCTTTTGATATTGCAAGGCAAGAATGTATAAAAGAAGGGTATTTAAAAGGCTTTATCGAAAAGGAGGATTTTATAGTGAACTATAAGGATATTTTTGATTATGATAAGCAAATCATGACAATCGCCGAAGAAAAAGGTATCGAAAAAGGTATCGAAAAGGGAGAAATTGAAACAAAAAAAGAAACTGCTATTGAAATGATGAAGGAAGGTCTTGACAAACATTTAATTGCCAGGATAATAAAAAAACCGATAGACTGGGTGGAGGATATAGCCACACGTAACGAGATCAGCGTGTAACACGAGGGATAATATGCCGAAATTTACAATCGAAAAAGCAAATTTATATTACAGTGATTTTCATGCACTAAAAGATATAAATTTAAATATAAAAGATAAGGAAATCACTGCATTTATAGGCCCTAGTGGCTGTGGTAAAAGCACATTGCTACGTTGCCTTAACCGTATGAACGACCTAATAGAAGGTTGCCGCATAGAGGGGCGGTTTTTGCTTGGAGATGATGAGGAAGACATATATAAAACAAGCGATGTTTCCCTTTTGCGTAAACGTGTAGGTATGGTTTTTCAAAAACCCAACCCTTTTCCTATGAGTATTTATGACAATGTTGCGTATGGACCTCGTACTCACGGGATAAAGGATAGAAAATCTTTAGATGAAATAGTAGAAAAAAGCCTAAAAGATGTGGCGCTGTGGGATGAAGTTAAAGATAGGCTCCGAAAAAGTGCCCTTGGCATTTCCGGAGGGCAACAACAAAGACTATGTATAGCTAGAGCATTGGCGGTAGAGCCGGAAATTATTCTTATGGATGAACCCACCAGTGCATTAGATCCAATATCTACCTTGAAAATAGAGGATTTGGCTGCTTTTTTGAAAAATGACTATACCATAGTAATCGTTACCCACAATATGCAACAAGCCGTACGCATATCAGATAACACAGCGTTTTTTTTGCACGGTGAAGTAGTTGAAGATAACGATACAAAGACATTGTTTTCTGTGCCGAGGGATAAACGCACTGAGGACTATATAACAGGTAGATTTGGCTAAGGGAGGCATGATATTATGATGCGACAAACATTAATACAAGGACTTGGTCGTATAAGCAACGACCTAATAGAAATGGGAACCCTTGTAGAAATTGCTATTGGTAGGGCAATAACAGCACTAAAAACTCAAGATATGGAACTTGCCCGCAGTGTGCGTACATACCAACGAAAAGTAGATGAGATGGAAAAAGCGATAGAAAGCACCGCTTTGTATATACTCGTTTCCCAGCAGCCTGTGGCACGAGATTTGCGCCTCATTTCTGTTGCGCTAAAACTTATAACTGATATGCAACGAATAGCGGACCAAGCCTACAATATCGCAGAAATATCAATACAAGTAGCTCAAAGCTCTTTCGTTTACAACCCCCAACAAATTGTGGATATGGCTGAAAAAAGCACAGCAATGGTTAGCCGCTCACTAGATAGTTTTGTTAACAAAGATATTGAACTGGCAGAAGCAATAATAGATGCTGACGATGAAATAGACACCCTTTTTGTTACAGTACGCACAGAAATAATAAATTTGATAGCAGAAAACAAGCAAAACGGGGAGCAGGCCATAGACTTTATGATGATTGCAAAATATCTGGAGCGTATAGCCGACCACGCAGTTAATATTGCCAGTTGGGTTATCTTTTATGTAACGGGTGAACACAGGAAGGGAAGCGGATTGGACGAGGCTGAGGAAAGTATATGAGCAAAATCGTCTATATACTTGAAGATGACGAGGCAATATTGGAACTTATTGAATACACCTTGTCATCCTCCGGTTTTGAGTCTGTATCATTTGGCAACCCAACGGATTTTTTTGTAGGGTTAAATGAAAGGCTACCTCATATTATTTTGTTAGATATTATGCTAAGTGGCTCAAAAACAGGTTTAGATGTGATAAAAAGGTTAAAAGCCAACAATGATACTAAAAATATCCCCGTTATTTTTGTTACGTCCAAATCTTCGGAAATAGACAAAGCCCATGGGTTGGACATTGGGGCAGACGATTATATAACAAAGCCCTTCGGGGTGCTTGAACTTATAGCAAGGGTAAAGGCTGTATTGCGCCGTTTTAACGAGTCTACTGAACCTATCAAAGAAATACCTTACAAAGACTTGTTATTAAACACCCAAAGCAAGCAATTGTTTAAGGGGGGTAAAGAGATTAACCTAACATTTAAAGAATATGAGTTGTTTGCTCATTTATATGAAAATGTTGGCGTAGCAATATCACGTGATAGCCTGCTAGACAACGTGTGGGGTTTAGATTTTTTTGGCGAGCGGCGTACAGTAGATGTCCACATTCGCTCTTTACGTCAAAAATTGGAAGATAATGCGGAAAAACCAAAGTATATTAAAACCATAAGAGGATATGGCTATATGTTAGCTAAGGAGTAAAAATTGAGTTCTATTTTTCGTTTTTATATATTTATATTTGCTAGCGTTGCTGCGTTTATATTTTTGCTTTTACAATTGTATTTTGTACCCATTGCAGCAATCTTTGCAACATGGGCAATAATACTAATTTTGAGTAGACCATTTACAAAGCAAGCACTAAAACAATATTACGAAACAATAAAAACTTTACAAGATGTAATAGAAAACAAAAAACCGAGCCAAGAGAAAACTTTGCCTGAGTTTGACAATATAATAATAAACTTAAAGGCTTTGATAGACGATAGCACAGAAACAATAGAGCAAGTCAAGCACAGACAAAGTGCTATATCAAAAATATTAGATACAGCAGAGGATGGTTTTTTGCTTTTGGATAAAGACTATAAAATACTAATGGCAAATAAAGCGGGTCTTGCTGTATTTAACATAAAGCGAATACGCAAACGTTATACATTTATACAATTATACCGAAACGAAAGAGTAACACTCGCTTTAAAAAAATCAAGAGAAACGCCTATTGTGATAGATATAGAAAAAGATGGTGAAACTCACCGTCTACATTTTAATCGTGCTGCGGGCGGCTACACTATTTTTACAAAAAACGTTTCAGATGTGATACGCATGGAGCAATTGCAAAGAGAGTTTAGCTCAAACGTTTCACATGCTTTAAAAACACCACTAACGTCTATTAGTGGGTTTGCGGAGCTAATGCACAAAGGCATGGTAGTAGATAAAGATAAAATAGCCGATCATAGCTACAAAATATATACAGAAGCCCAGCGGCTAATAGTATTAATAGACGATATACTGCGTTTGGCTCATTTGGAAGGGACACCCTCCGTTAAGGCAGAGCAACTGCAGGAGGTGCAGGACATTGTGATAAATGCATTAGATATGCTATCCCAAAAAATAAAGGCAAAAAATCTTACTGTAAATATAACAGGGAAGGGCAGAACACCAATAAAATATTCTCATATGGTAGAGTTAACCGCAAACTTGTTGGATAATGCAGTAAAGTATAATAAAAACGGCGGACGTATAACAATAACGATAGAGGAGAATGATAAACTTGTTCTGACTGTAGCAGATACAGGCATTGGAATAGAGCAAGACAAATTACCTTTTATTTTTGAGCGGTTCTACCGTGTACCTGGTAACACGCAAGGAAATGGGTTGGGGCTTAGTATCGTTGATACAATAGTAAAGTTATATAAAGGCAAGATAGAGGTAACAAGCGTCAAAGGCGAAGGAACCACTTTTAAGGTGATATTGTTTAAAAGCTAAATTGAAATTTTGAAAACACAAGGGGTTTCCAAGGGTTTCCAAAATTTCAATTCCTTTCAGCCTTTAAAAAAACTTTAGTGCTTGTCTTCATATTCTTTTATTATTTCGGCTATTTTATCGAAATCGCTATGGATTATATGTGTTTCTATGGTTTCTATTGTTTTTTGTGTTTCCGGAGTTTTGGGCAGTTCCGATATTTCTTTTAGTATATCTTCGATTGTTGATATATCGTAAATCTCCAGGCTTTCAGATATTTTTGTAAACTTTTCTCTTATTATATTTTTGTCTTCTTTTGCGGTTGTGAGGGTGTTTTGACCTTTTTGCAACTTATCTATTTCCCCGACCATTTCCGCCTTTATTTTTTCAAGCTCCAATATAAATGGTGGAGTATGCTCATACAAGTAATGTACATCACCGAGTTTTCCTCGTTGTTCAAGCTCTTTGGACAATCCGGCAGGAATGTCAAATTTCATGTTATACAACCCTGTCTTTATACCGTGGGTGTTTATAACATAACTCGCTAACCCCTCCGAGGTCTCCAACAACTTGTTTTGAGTTACCCTTTTTAGCTCGTTTATCGTTTTTGTAATGTCACTCATAAAAGCTGTCAAAATACTACCCTGGGTATAGGATGGTGTGTTGGCGGTTGGTTGAATAGATTGTGTTTTTTTATCTTCCGGGATTAAACTGTTTAAAACATGGTTTAAATACCGTGTGTCTATTGGTTTTGTCATATATGCATCAAAGCCATTTTCCAAAAAATACTCCTCTTGCCCCAATACAGCGTCTGCTGTAAGAGCCACGATTGGTTTTTTATACTTTAGCTCCTCTCGCAATATTTTCGTTACATCCATCCCCGTCATTACAGGCATCATATAGTCCATAAAAATAATATCGTATTCTTTTCCATCTCTTATCATATCTATAACAGTTAGACCACTGGTTACGGTGTCTATGTCAAGCAGATATGATGCCATAAGCCCCACGGCAACATATAGATTGGTTTCTATATCATCTACAACCAACACCTTGGCTCCGGGCATCGGAGATATTTTGAAATCGCGTTTTTTATATGCCGAACCCATATTGTTTGGTTTTGCTTGGTATATTAAATCGGACGTTTCTTTTCCTACTACCTCATGTGAGTGTATTTTTTGAGGAATACGCACAGTAAAAACCGTGCCGAAATCAACTTCGCTTTCTACCAGTATTTCGCCTTTCATTAGTGTAAGCAAACTGCGGGTAATGCCCATACCAAGCCCTGTTCCTTCTATAGTCTTAATGGAGGTACTTTCCTCAAAACGAGTATACATATCAAAAATTTTGCTCACTTGCTCCCTTGTCATGCCCCTGCCTGTATCTGCAACTACAAAAATCAGGCTACTTGTGCTAAGTTCATAGTACATCTGTAGTGCTACCATACCTCGCTCTGTATACTTGAACGCATTAGATAAAATATTGTTTATTACTTGCTTAATACGCAAAGAATCTCCGATAAGCATACTGGGAGTTTCCGGATCTAAAAATATCTTAAACTCTATTAGTTTATCTTGTATAAATGGGGCGTTAATGGCACTAGCGTCTATAATTAAATTAGTTAGGTCATACGGCTTTTCTATTAAAGTGAGTTTATCACTTTCAATTTTTGAAATGTCCAGCAAGTCGTTGATAATGGATAGTAGCACATTTGCAGCTGTAGATATACGGAAAAGATGTGCTTGTGTTTCTTCGGTAAGGTTGCTTTGGGACAAAATATCTATATTGCCCAATATAGAGTTTAGTGGTGTTCGGATTTCATGGCTAATCGAACGCAAAAAGTTTGTTTTTGAGCGGTTTGCCAACATGGCATTTTCTTTTTGTTTTTTTTCTGAAACAAGAAGGTCTGCTATCTCGTCCGCTTGTAACTTTAGCCCTTTTTGAGTGTCCATGAGTTCAGTAATGTCATAAGCTACTATGCTATAGCTTGCTACTCCTCTGTTGGTATCAAATATAGGTATAACATATACATCGTGTACACGGGCTTTACCTACGTCTTCAAGGAAACGTGTATCTATTTGTAGTCTAACGGGTTTTCTTGTTATTTTTGCCGACATTACAGCATCGCGTATTTTGTGATTCGGATCTTCGTAAGATATATCAAAAAGAGATTGCCCAACCAAAGTTTCCCTTGTTTGGAAATCCATGGCAATAAAAGCCTTGTTTACGAAAGTTGTTTTGTAGTCGGTGCCAATTATTGTGAAAGCGTACGGTAGCTCGTTTAAATATTGATGTACGATGTTTTTAACATCATGTATGTTAAATATTATATTGCTAAACTGCCCTTGTAGTGTGTAATCGTTACGTGTATCAAACAAACTGCCCGATACAATTTCTTGGACCAGGTCGTCTGTTATCTTTATTACATTTTTAACTTCTTCTTGTAAGATGTAGAAGGAGTGCAAAAGAGTGTGTATTTCATCGCCTTTTGCGGAATCTTTGTACATAGAAAAATCTGTGCTAAAGTCCCCTTTGGACAACTTTTCTGCCGCTGTTATTAGCGATTGTATTGGACGAGTAAAGTATTCTTTAAACAGGTTAAAAGCCAACACAGTGAAAATCATAAGTATAAGAAAAGTGATAATCGTTAGTTGAATCACAAATGTATTTGTACGCAAAATAATAGCCTCTGCATTTGTAGATAACCCCACCACAGCCAGTACATTGCTTGAATTGTCAAAAATAGGGGCGTACGCAAGTATTACATGTGCATCTACAACACCACTTTCCAAAATGCCGGTGGTATGGGCCAGGCCTGTTTCCATCGTTAAAAATGCTTCCGGTGCAAGAAGGTAATAAGGAATAACACTGCCAATAGCAGAGGGTAACCCCAACGGATAACTTTGGCCGGGGACAGTATACAGATAAACAGATATTCCCACACCGGGTTGCGGAATTCCTATAAATAAAAGGTATGCATCTGTCATATAAGCAATATATTCAATTGTGCGTTGGTAATGCAGAGTTTGCTCTGTTACATTGCCTGTTTCCATACTATATTCAAGTTGAGCCGGATCTATAAACACGGCTATGGACTGTGCAATGTTTTGCTGTCTGTATGCCTGTACCTCTGTGTGCATGTCACGATAATGGGTAAAAGAAAACACAGCAATCACAACAGTAGCAACTAATGTACAAAGCAAAGTTATTAAGTTGACTTTTTGTGTAAGTGTCATTATAAAACAACCTCTATTATGGTTCTATTTATGGTTCTATCTATAAACATGTTACATAAATTTATGGCGTGCATTGTAAAAAACTTCAGTTATTTGGGGGTCAAAATGAGTGCCTCCGGAAGCCTTTATTATTTCAAAGGCCTTTTCCTTTGGAACCGCCTCTTTGTAAGGCCTAACTGTAGATAAAGCATCAAACACATCTACTATAGCCAATATACGACCCTGCAAAGGGATATTTGTGCCTTTTAGCCCATAAGGATAACCTGTACCATCCCATCTTTCATGGTGATATTTGGCAAACATTTGGCTTTCCAACAAAAAATCAGCACTGTGTGATCGTGATATAATATTTTGCAAAATATTAGAACCCTCTAACACATGGTTTTTTATAACACCAAACTCCTCTTCCGTTAATTTGTCCGGTTTATTCAAAATGGTATCGGGTACGGCAATCTTTCCTATATCATGAAGTATTGTGCTTTTAGCAAGGGTATCTACGCCTTTTGCAGATATTTCCTCTGCATACAGGTTTGCATCCAACATTTCCTTCAATAATATTTTTGTGTAAGTATATACCCGGTGGGTGTGGTCTCCCGTGTTTTTGTCCCTTGTTTCAACAATCGTTGCAAGGGTATTAACCAACGAATTTTGAAGATTTATAAGATCCTTGGTGCGTTCCCTTATTATTTCTTCCGTGTGTATTATACGTCGTATCCGATTCAACAGGATGGGAGCACTAAAGGGTTTTTTTACAAATTCTACGGCACCTTCTTCCAATGCTTTTTGCTCTATTTCCTCGGTTGCCGTGCCTGTTATAAGCACAACAGGTATATCATTATACTTTGGATCGTTTTTCAAAATACGCAATCCTTCAAAACCGTCTATTTCAGGCATTTGAATATCCAAAAGTATTAGGTCAGGTACTATTTTTTCCAATAGATCCATCATTTTTTTTACACTTATCATGGTTAGTGTATTATAGCTACTTTGCAAAGCATTTTTTAGGGTAACTAAACCTAGGTCGTTATCATCTACAGCAAATATAGTTTTTTTCATATCCTTTCCTCATTCACTTTGCTCAGAATGCATTTTTTGTAGGCAACCGGTAGGCATTTCTTGCGAGGTGGTGTATATGTGATCTATTAGGTCGTGCTTTAGTTTGTGAAGTTCATCGCTAAGATCTACCGGCAATATATGGGGTTTGGTTATACGCTTAAATTCATCCCATAAGGATTCTTTTTCTGTTATGGCATACGCTCGTATTTCTTTTGCGGATGGGCTTTTGTATACTATCTGTCCGTTATCCACTATTTTAACTAGCAAATCTTTTATATAAAACTCGCCTTTTTTTAGAGTCATTTTTTTCCAAGTTTGTGTTGGGTGAAAAATCGTTAAGTCTTCATTTGTGTCTATTTTTTCGTGGGATAAGGTTATTAGGTCAGCTTTTATCTTTTTGGATGCGGCATCATATAGGCGTATAAGGTTTTTGTCTCCTGGGTTATTTATTTTTTCGGGAGATTCGGATATTTTTATTTTTGGTATGAACTGCCCTTTTTCGTCTTGTATTGCTGCCATTTTATAGACTCCGCCAAAAGATGATTGGCCACTGCTTGTAATAAGATGGGTGCCGATTCCCCAAAGCGTTATTTTCGACCCTTGCTGCCGCAAATCTGCTATTAGATTTTCGTCTAAATCGTTAGATGCGGCTATGACAGCTTGTTTGTGTCCTGCTGCGTCCAGTAATTGGCGAGCTTTTTTGGAAAGGTATGCCAGATCGCCGCTGTCTAGCCGGATACCATATGTGGTAAGAAGCCCTTGTTCACGCAATTCATCAAAGACTTTTATTGCATTCGGCACACCGGATTGGAGTGTGTTGTATGTGTCTACCAGCAGTATACAGTATCCGGGGTTCAGCTTTGCAAAAGAGCGGAATGCCTCTAGCTCCGTAGGAAAGCTGAGTACCCAACTGTGGGAATGAGTACCCGCGACCTGTAAACCAAACATTTTGCCTGCCTGTACATTGCTGGTAACGCTACAGCCCCCAATAATAGCGGCTCGGGCACCATATATAGCTGCTCCCGTGCTTTGTGCTCTACGTAACCCAAACTCCACTACTTGGTCGTTGGCGGCAGCTTGCACTATACGGCTTGCTTTTGTGGCAATAAGGGATTGGTGGTTTATAGTATTTAACAACATGCCCTCTATTAGTTGGCATTCCATAATGGGGGCTGTGACTTTTACCAAAGGCTCCCCCGGAAACACAACACTACCCTCCGTTACAGAGTGAATTGTTCCGCTAAATTTGAAATCACGAAGATATTCTAAAAAATCTTCGTCAAATTTGTTTAGGGATCGTAAATATCTTATGTCACTTTCCTCGAATTTCAGGTTTTTTAGGTATTCTATAACTTGAGCAAGGCCTGCAAATATAGCGTAACCATGCCCAAGCGGATTACTCCTGTAGAACAAATCAAAAATGGCGATTTGGTTTTTACGACCCTCTTTAAGAAAGCCTTGCATCATTACAAGTTCATAAAAATCTGTAAAAAGGGGAGAGAACGTATTTATCATTTTTGAGCCCCTCTGTTCATCTCCAAAACTAGATCTACTGCTTCTTTTATAGCATCTTTGTTGTTGGTACGTTTTGTAACATAGTCCGCTGCGTTTTTTAGTTCAGGCACAGCGTTTGCCACAGCTATACCAAAACCGCAAGCCTGTATCATTTCTATATCGTTGTAGTTATCGCCAATTGATACTGTTTCGTGCATTTCTATACCTAAATGTTGGCACAGCCTTGTTAGTCCTTGAGCTTTGTTCATTGCGTAAGGCAAGAATTCCAACAGATTTTCGTTTGTAAATGCCATTGTGCAGCCCTCGGGCTTTTTTAACTCGCTACGGAGTGCGGTTAGTTTTGGGCGGTGGTCTATACAATACATATTTATTGCGTTGCCTGTTACATGTTCGGGAGCAAGTTGTGAAAAAAAATCTATTTTTATGTATTTGTCTGTATTATATTCCTCTAAAATTTTTTCCAAACCTGCTTCAGCTATCATATAGTTCCCCTGCAAATATATTGCTGTTTTTACTGTGGGATCTATTCTTTTTACTTGACTCAAAAGGTCTACCACTACTTCTTTGTCTATATGGTCACCAAAAATGATTTTTTTTGTGTGGGCATCGTATACGGTGCTTCCGTTAAAGCCGATACCGTACTGTCCTTGCACGTTAAGCCCTGCCTGCGCCTCGTAATGATGAAGAGAATAGGGAGAACGCCCACTACA
Organism: Defluviitaleaceae bacterium; assembly: GCA_009778165.1. Classification (GTDB taxonomy): domain Bacteria; phylum Bacillota; class Clostridia; order Lachnospirales; family UBA5962; genus WRKF01. The sequence goes on along the minus strand of WRKF01000171.1, from coordinate 3,870 downwards.
TAAAACAAACTTTAGCCCGTGCTTTAGAGCTGTTTGTATTGCCGCAATGTTTTCGGCGGTTATTTCAAAACGATCATTATTTAATGTGCCATCCACATCGGATGCAATAAGTTTATATTTCATAATCGATGTTCTCCGTTCCTTTTTTTATTTTTTTCGTTTAGTTGGATAATGTAGTCTACAACCTCGGCAAGGGCAGAGTTGTTGTTATCTGCTTTTGTAACAAAATCTGCCGCAGATTTCAACGGTTCTACTGCATTAGCAACGGCAATGCCCAAGCCCGCGGTTTGTATTAGCTCCATATCATTGTAATTGTCGCCAAAACCAACAGTTTGTGGCAGGGGTATTCCCAAATGGTTGGCGAGCCAAGACATGCCCGCTCCCTTGTTTACATTTAGCGGGATAAACTCAAGCATCGTTGTGGCGGTGTACACCATCGTGAAACGGTCTTTTATTTTATCCTTAATGAACGTTTCCATCTTTACAAGTTCTTTAGGATCGCCTATTACCAAAACTTTTAGTACATCCGCCTCTATGTGAGGGATTATATCACTAACTTGTATGTGGGTAATTCCCTCTTCATAAAGCCCCCTCTTTCCTTCGACCCAATTTTTTGTTACAAGAATGTTAGGTTTGGTGTACACACCAACAGTGGCGGGGGTTTTGTCTTGTATTAGAGATATAATCTCAAGCGCAAGCTCTTTTGGCATTGTTTTGGCAAAAAGAGCCTTGTTTTGCTTTATATCCCATACTGTTCCTCCGTTAAAGCCTATGGCGTACGTTGCGTCTATTTTCATAAGGTTGCCAACATGGACCAGGGAGATGGGAGTGCGGCCACTGCACAGCACAACATCTATACCGTTTTCTTTCGCTAACTTTATTGCGGCAATATTTTGGGAACTGTATTCATAGTTGTCGTCGCCTATTGTTCCGTCTAGGTCAGAAAATATAATTTTATAAAGCATGTACTCTCCTATAACAAATTAGCTTTTCATTAATTTTTCTCCATTCAAAAAAGTTATCAAAAAAGTTAATTTGCTTTCCTTCGATAATTAGCACTTTTATCGCCTTTAAAACGGGCAGCCATTAATATTAAGTGGAAGTGCTACAATTCTAAATATACGAAATAGCTATACAAGGAGATTATAACATAAATAATGCTTATGGGAAAGGGGTTGACAAAAAAATTTTTTAGGATAAAATAGGATAATATGTTACAATACAAAAAGGATAGGTTATAACTATGAACATACAAATTTTAGTGGTTGAGGACAACGAGCATATTTGTAATATGGTTAAGGCATATTTAAATGACGCAGGGTATCATGTGGACGCTTGCTCTGACGGGGAGCGAGCTTTGGAAATGTTTTATGAAAAGCCATATCATTTGGCTGTGCTTGATATTTTGTTGCCGGGAATAGATGGGCATGAGCTACTAAAGGAGTTCAGAAAGCTAAAAGATACGCCGATTTTGATGATGACTGCATTATCGGACGACAACAATCAAATAAAGGCATTTAGCAATGAAGCGGACGATTATATAATAAAGCCTTTTAATATTCAAATATTGCGTATGAGAGTAGATTCCCTTTTGCGGCGCAGTGGTGTACTAAGTAAAGAAATTAGACACGGCAAACTGGTTCTTTTTCCGGAATCCTATAAGGTGGAACACGAAGGAATCTCGATTGCCCTAACCCGCAAAGAGTTTGAGATATTACTGTTACTTATGCAAAACAAATCTAAAACCTTTTCCTCGGAGCAGATCCTTTCTAAAATATGGGGATATGATTTTGAATGTGACGAAAGCACAGTATGGACACATATTAAAAATCTGCGTGCCAAGCTGCCGGAAAACACCATTAAAACTGTGAGGGGAATGGGTTATTGTTTGGAGGACATCAGATGAAAAGAAGGGGGATTTTTCGTAAAATTTTTTTGTACACTACATTGCTTCTTGTTTTGACTGTTGGGTTAACGGCGGCTTTGTTTTCCCAACAGGTTATTTCTTTTTATCAGGCGGCACACAGAGAGTTTCTCAGACAAAACCTGTCAGTTTTAATGGAAGAGCTTTCCCAGGGCGGTATTGGTGAATACCCACAAATTGCTCAGGCTTTTTTTGAACGCAACCAAACATTTCGCCTTATTATACAAGGACCTCAAGAGCAAGTTATATTTACAACCGGCCATGTTTTGCTTGGGGTTCACAGTTTTAACTTTGTTACGTATCTAACTCATGGTCACACTCTGTACGCTTCTCATGATTTTTTGGATGTACAAAATTATAACGACTTAATGAGGAGGGTGGCTGTGGCTCTTGTTTTATTGTTTGCGATGGGGGTAATTTTTGCCATTGTTTTTGCTCGTCAGATGACTAGCCCAATCAAAACCTTGGTCGGAACTGCTCATGAGATGGCGGCTCTTGCCCCTATTGTCCCCCCTGCAAAACGGAGCGACGAAATTGGTGAGCTTACGGATATTATGCACGAAATGTACGGCAAGCTAAAAGATACAATTACCGCTCTGGAAGCCGAAAAGGAAGCCCAACAATACTTTTTTGTTGCAGCCAGCCATGAGCTAAAAACCCCCATTGCAGCAACGACTGCTCTCTTGCAGGGTATGTTTGACAATATCGGCGATTATCAAGATCACCCGAAATATTTGTGGGAATGTCTTAAAATGATGAATGAACAGAATAAAATCGTTACCGAGATACTGGAAATTGTTAAATATACAAATAGCGAGCCCAAATCGGTAAACTTGCCTTTGCGAAAAACAATAGAAGATTTACTGCCCGTTTATCAACCTTTGCTAGACAAAAAAAATATAACTGCTTCTGTAGAAATACCAGAGGCAGAATATTGCATTGCAGACTATGACATGCTACACAAAGCCTTGTCTAATGTAATACTAAATGCTATACAACATTCTGATGGTGAGGTTAGGATATGGAGCGAAGTTTCGGATAATTTCATAAAACTGCAGGTGTTAAATACAGGCTCAAGTATAGATGAAAACATGGAATTGTTCAAACCTTTTGCTCGAATGAGCAAAGCTAGGTCTCACGACCAAGGACGGAGCGGGTTGGGTCTAACTATTGTTGCTAAAATGTTGGATACAATGAATATACGCTATGGGCTAAAAAACGCTGATGAAGGAGTAATATTTTGGGCGGAAATTGTTCGAGTGAAGTAAAGTATACTATGCTTCCGAAAATATTATTCTAATGCGAACTATGAAACTCTCTATGTCACTCCCTATGTGTGACTCTATGTAATATTTATATTTTAAAAAAATAGAAAAAACGGAAAAAATCCTATGATTAGAAAGATAACTCCATTATACAGCATACTCGGCAGCAAAACAAATGGAAAATGTCCGATTTGAAGCTGCCGAATTTAGGGGGCAACTCCGCTTAGCAATATTTCAAAAAAGATTGTACTAAGCGGAGTTGCTATACTCTCTTTAGTTTTCCGCTTGGTTTAGGGCGTTTTGTAATGCCTGTATAAAACCTTCTGATGTGGATGTAGCACCACCCACTGTAGCAATATCTGCTCCTTGAGCAGCCAGTGCCGCTGGGATGAGTATATCTGCTGCCATACCCGCAAACAAAGGTGTGTCGTCGGTGTCCATCGTTATGTTTATTATATTGTCTGCGTCTACAACTATTGTAACACGTACCGCACCCGGTCCGTAATAACCTGTACCACTACCTGTAAATGTGCCGGCGGTAAAGCGGGTTGCGGGAACTGTCGGTTCCGGTTCCACAGCGGGTTCGTCTTCCGGCTCGTCTGCTGGTTCTTCTGCTTCATCTTCCGGCTCGTCTGCGGGTTCGTCCTCCGGTTCTTCCGCCAATTCTTCCGGCTCATCTTC
>WRKF01000170.1 GCA_009778165.1 Defluviitaleaceae bacterium | reverse complement strand
TATTCTGCGAAACTTTTCTTCACTGTAGTTTTTTATATTTTCATATTTCATATTACTATTCTAACAGATTGTTTTTGATTTTGCAAGAGGTCTAATACAACCCAGTCAACTTTTTTCCGTTCCCCCTCTTGACACTCCCATAATGGGATACTTTATAATATAACATCGTGTTATTAATACTAGGAGGTAAAATATGGAGAACCAAGTAAAAAAGAAAAGCAAAAAAGCTATAGTTTTGGGAGTTATAATTGCCCTTATAACCCTTGGGGGCGGCGCTTTTGCCGCATATATTATACTGGCAGGGCAACGCTACATAAACACAGGCAACGCAAGGGTAACAACAGATTTGATAACTATAACGCCTTTAACTCCCGGGTTGCTTGAGCGGTTTAATGTTTATGAGGGTATGCAAGTAGAAACAGGGCAAATTTTGGGTTGGATACAAAACGGCGAAACTTTTAGAAGCCCTGTGAGCGGCATTGTTGTTGACACAAACGCAGTTACGGGGCAGTATATCATGCCAATGCAGCCTTTGGCGACTATTGCAGACACAAGCAATATTCATATACAAGCCAATATTTACGAAACAGATATACAAGATATACAACTGGGGCAACCCGTCGCTGTTACGTTGGATGGGCTTGGCAACCAAACTTTTGGCGGCTATGTGCGGAGCATAAGCCGTATAACCCAAGTGGAGCTTGCCGGCGGAGTTATAGCGGTGCAAATGGGTACCACATTTAGGCGAATAACCCACACTGTACCTATCGAGATTGCTTTAACAAGCAATGTAGACTTATCATATTTTTTAGGCACAAATGCCAGGGTTAGCTTGCCCGTTTTGCCACCGGGAACAGGGTTAGTAGAAATCGAAACAAACAACGGCACACAAACAGAAATAACAGCCATCGGCCGTGTAGAGAGTATTGTTAACAGAAACGTGTACTCATCTCATACCCTGCGTATAGAAAATGTTTTGGTAAGAACGGGAGATTTTGTGGAAGCGGGGCAGATACTGGCAACGTTGGATATGGCGGATTTGGAAACAGCCATAGCTACACAAAGAGCGGCTATAAACCAAACAGCACAACACAATCAACTGCAATCGCAAGAAACCCGCAGAATGTTATACAGTGCGCTAGAAAATATAAACAACAACACAAACATGCACATAATAAATGCTCAAGCTAGCTTAACAGCAAGCACATTGCAGTTAGAAAACGCACAAAGAATGTATGCCCAAGCAAGGTTGGACTATGAAAACAGAACAAACCCTCAGGTTGTAGCAACAGATAGTGCTTTGCGGGTAGCACAGCTAGAGCTTGAAAGGCTAACAGCAGACTATTCTAACATGACAATCCTTTATAATATAGGGGCTTTGCCACAGCAGGAAATTATACAAATACGGAACGCCCTTACATTAACACAAAATCAATATAACGATGCCACAACAAATTATCAAAACGCACTGGAAGCGGAGCAAAGGCAGCTAGAGCAGATGAGGGTGGCACTGGATTCTGCAATAACAGCATACGAGTCTGCTATAGAGATAGAGCGTTCTGTAGAAATAGCGGTTAATCAAGAAATAGAGAGCCTGCAAGCTACCCTGCAAATGGCTCAGGTGGACGGGATAGAGCAAATGCACCATTCTCTTGCACAGATGGAGCGGCATTTGCAGGAGGGTGTGATAACAGCACCGACAAGCGGCACAATAACAGCCGCCCACGCAGAGCCCGGTGAGTTTTCTGCAACACGACTTTTTACGATAGAGTGCCTTAACGAGCTACGGGTGTTGGCAAACGTAAGGGAGTATGATTTGCCCGGCATATACATTGGGCAGTCTGTCACTGTTACAGCATATGCGACAGGGCGGCAGGTACACACAGGGGTTATAACCGGCATAAGCCCAAGGGCAGTCAGCACTTTCCCTGTTGTAGAGTTTGAGATAGAAATACGCATAACGTCTGAATCTTATCTACGCCCCGGTATGAGTGCAAGGGTTAGTATAGCGGGGGCCAACCCCCGCACCCCCGCTACTTTTTAAAAAAGTAGCAAAATAATAATGGGGGATGACACCCATGTTTTTATAAATACGGAAGGAAGTAATATAATGGAGCATAGTCAGAGTTTAGATAAAAAAATAACGGTGGGTTTTCTTTTAAAATTTGCATTGCCAACAATAATATCGTTAACAGGCATGGGTATATTTGGCGTAATAGACGGCATTTTTGCCGCCAGGTACATTGACGCATACGCTCTGTCGGCGGTGGGGCTTATTTGGCCTTTTATGATGTTTGCTCTTGCAATAGGCTTTTTGTTTGGTGTTGGAGGCAATGTATTAGCGGCAAAAGAAATTGGAGAGGGTCATGTTGACTGGGCCAGGGCAGACTTTACCCTTGTCAGCATAGTCGCTTTTTTATCTAGTGCGGTAATCACTGCAATTGCCGCCGTTTTTCCGGACATTGTGCTTAGTGTGTTGGGGGTAAACGCCGAGGTTCATCATCTAGCACTGGAGTATCTGATGCCGCTATTAGCTTTTTTACCACTAATGGGGATCGGGGTTGTTTTTCAGCAATTTTTGATAACAGAAGGAAAAGCCCATATTGGTATGGCTGCCGCAATAGCGGGAGGGCTGTTGGGGGTGTACCTTAACTGGCTTTTAATATACCGCATGGGGTTGGGGCTACACGGTGCAGCTATTTCTACAGGGCTTGCGTATACTGTGCCTGCTGTTGTTGGGTTTGTCTTTTTTGTTTTTAACAGAAGGGGAACACTCTATTTTGTGAGGCCCAAGCTAAAAATTTTTGTGCTTTTAAAAAGCGCGCAAAACGGTATGTCAGAAATGGTAACCATGATGTCATCCAGCATAACTATCACAATTATGAACAATGTTTTGATGGATATAGACGGACCAATGGCAGTTGCGGCAGCGGGGATAATGGGCGCAGGGCTGGGAATAGCCGCAAATGTATATATCGGCTACTCTTCCGGTATAGTCCCCATTATTAGCTACAACTACGGCAAAGGCGACACAGAAAAGTTGAAAAAAATATTTAAAACCAGCATTTTTGTAGTTTCCACACTAGCAATAGCTATGCTTGGGCTTACGTTTGCATTTACAGACGCTTTTATACAAATCTACGACATAGACCCATTAGTATACATAGGAACATTTTTAGTGCCTTTGCCTATTTACGATATGGCTTTTACTGCATTGCGTATGGCTAGCTTCGGTTTTGTTTTTATGGCATTAAACAGCTTTGCATCTATATTTTTTACAGCACTAAACGACGGGATAAGATCTGCCATGATTGCTGCCTGCAACGGATTTATTTTCATCACCGCACTACTGCTAATATTCTCGTCTTGGTGGGGGGTTACAGGAGTGTGGATAGCCATACCAATGGCAGATGTGCTGACTATACTGGTTTCGGTATACCTATTAATGCGATACAGAAAAGTTTATAATTACATATAGGAATTGTGTAGAAACGCAGGTTAAACCCTGCGTTTCGTACGAATGCACACTAATTTTTATAGTGAGTGGTAAAGAATGTATTTGTTTTCTCTAGTTTTTTTAAGTGTTCCAAGATTATATTTTGATTTTCCGTTATTGTTTCCTTATCATACTGAATTTGGTTTAGGAATCTGCAAATCTGAACAAAATCACTTGTATGGATATTGTTTCTAATGCCGTTAATAAATTCTTTACTACATCCATGAAATGCTACAGCCAAAACCCAACAATTAAAGTTTCCTAAAAGATGCCAAACCTCTATATCGGTTAATTTCGATAGAACATTTTGAAAATTCTCACTTTCAGACAGATTCAAAAGTTTTTCATCTAAGACAAGGTTTATATTGACATCCTGCTCTGTTATATCAATGAGTTCCAAAATATAATCTTCTCCCAAAATAGAGCCTATAGAATATGCTGCAAGAAAAGGATCGGCCTGTTTTCCAAACATTATAACACCTTGCGAAATAAGCAACTTACTAAGTAATTCTTCATTATCACATGAGTTCGATAAAATTAAGTTACAAAATACTTGTTCCATAACTTCTACATCGGCACCACCAAGAAATAGATTTATTCCCATTTTCAAAAACTTTCTGTCTTTTTGAACTTCATCTCTCAAAGCTAAAATTCCATTTATCTGCGAAAAAAGGAACAAATCTATTAGTCTGCGTGCTGTTGGATAACAATTTTGCTTCTCTTTATCTGAAAATTCTATATTCAAATTTTGCATAAAATTTTGCATTAGTTTTTCACCCGTCTTTTTAATTTTTCAATCCGTGGATGCTATCGGTCAGAATGCTCTTACGCCCTCTAGCGATGGGCTTCCCTCTGCATCCACGGTTTCAAAGTGCGTTTGTTATAGGCTGTAGTAAATCGAATTTCACTCACCTTTTCAGACTATGATGAAATGACGATGTTTCACCAACAGCTAGAAATCGAGGGCGAGTCCTAATTATAATCACTGTAGATTAGACAACCTATTACTTTGAAGTCAATTAATTAACGATTTGAAAAAAGAAATTACTCACGCTCCCTAACCCATGTGAAACCGTACGCCAAAGTCCATTAGCGGTCTGTTCAAATCGTACACTCTTTTGAACTCCATTAACAACAGAAATAAACCCGTTTACAACAGCTGGATTGGCAACAGGTTTCCCCCCTATAAGATACTTTGCAGCGGCCGCTAAGTGCGGTACTTTAAGAATTATCCGAGGTTCCAACCCAAACTCGTGAGTATACTGATGGTAGTAGTTATTTGCGACGTAGTTTACCGGAGTGGTAATTAAGTTGCTATCATCAGCAAATATCTTAGTTGGAGTTAGTGACATTGCAAGTACCAAAAGCAATGCCGTCAATCTTTTGATTAAGTTTTTCATGAAAGCCGTCCTCCTTAAAATTTGTTTTTACTGTAACTAGATACCAAGTATAGCATAATAAAGCGTGATTGTCAATCCCATTTTTTTGAGTTTTTGAGTTTCCTCGTCTTTTATTTTTGCAAGCCTTAGATATCTTGATTTCACTGAACTTAAAGGTATTCCAAAATTGGAATCACATAAAATTTCGTTTGGGTAAAACTAGGTCATATTATGTTGAGTAGATTTTGAAATCAATAAAATTCGAACTTTTAATGAAGTTTTGTGTATAGGGCGTGTTCGTTATATAACACGAACACGCCCTAACTCAAAAATTATAACTCTAGTTTCTGCCCTCTGATTTCTGAAACCTATCCTGCTCTTAGCCTTTGGTTCATGACTTGTTGGTTAACGCTGTAGTGCAGGGCATTTTCTATTGATATTATTCCTCGTTTAACTATTTCAAATATAGCCATATCCATAGTTTTCATACCGGAAGAGGCAGATGTTTGCAGTGTGTTTTCTATTTGGAATGTTTTCCCTTCTCTAATAAGGTTTCTTATTGCACTGTTTACCAGCATTATCTCATGGGCAGGGTGTAGCTTGCCGTCTGTCGTTGGTATAAGCTGTTGGGAAATAACTGCTTGCAACGTTGTAGAAAGTTGGGTACGTATTTGGTTCTGCTGCCCTTCAGGAAACACGTCTATAATACGGTCTACCGTGGGTCCTGCCCCTATGGTGTGCAAGGTGGAAAATACCAAATGCCCCGTTTCTGCAGCGGTAATGGCAGCCGATATAGTTTCCCGATCACGCATCTCACCTACCAAAATAACATCCGGTACCTGTCGCATGGCAGCCCGCAAAGCAGACAGATAGGTTTGGGTGTCGCTTTCAAGCTCCCGTTGGCTAATTATACTTTTGTTGTGATTGTGGCGGTACTCTATCGGATCTTCTATCGTAACTATATGAGTCTGCCTTTCTCTGTTAATTTTATCTATAACACAGGCCAATGCGGTGGATTTCCCGCTACCTGTTGTTCCGGTAAACAGAACTATACCTCTGTGATAATTTGCAAGCCCCATTATTACATCCGGTATGTTAAGAGCTTTATAGTCAGGTATTGAAAGCGGTATAATACGGATTACCGAAGCATAGCTCAACTGCTGTCTGTAGGCATTTACACGAAAACGCCCGTTAGGCAATGCTAATGCAAAGTCGTCATCTCCGCAGGCAAGTTTGGAAAAATCCCTGTGGGCAAGTTGGTACATTTCCCTTAATGTTGCTTCCGTTGCCTCGGCTGTTAAGTTTTCATCGGATAAGGGGAGCATATGGCCACTTATCTTTAGTGTTACCGGTTTGCCTTCTACTATGTAAATGTCAGACGCTTTTTTAGTAATTGCAGTGTCTAAAAAAAATTTTGGGTTCAAATTTATCACCTCTTTGCATTAATTTTCGTTCGATATTTCATCCCGTTTTCGTTCTATTGCGATTCCGGATAATCCAGCATTCGCGGATATAAGGTTATATAGTCTATAGCCAATGTTACTGTTGAAAACATGTTCTCCTCACCCATTGATGTAGATATGGTATATTCTACAATGCGGTTATAAACAGGGTAGTTAGAAAATTCAGCCAATATAGCGGGGATTTCTTCCGTAACTGCTGTGAAATTTACCTCAACCCTTGTAATATAAAATGCAGACTGCCCACCGACTCCAAAAGGATGGTGTCCTGATGCAGCGGGAAAAACCACATTTATTGTTCCGCCGCTTATATGGGGTGTGATTATGCCATGAAATTGATTCAATATGGATTGATCGTCAAAATAAGATGGCATATCGGTTATATTGCCCCACTGTTCTTCCAATATTTGGGCAGTTTCTACTAAATTTTCATGCATATTGTAACGGGACTGTGCCGCTATTATTTCACTTTCAGCGGATGATATATGGCCCTGCAGGTTCTGTATGTTGTTAAGGGCAGGCATCAAAACAAATATAGTATATCCACCGCCAAAAACTAAGGTTAAAAACAAGGTTATCAAAAACTTTTCCCTTCTTGTCAGTTTGCTCAACGCTCCCCACTCCCTTCTACCGTGTACAGAATTATTGTAAATGCTGTTACAACTTCATCATCTCTCAATTGTTGTTGCAGGTTTTCTATACGTGCATACAGTACCAACGGATGTGCTTGCAATACGGAAAAAATTTGGCCAGCACTTGCAAAACCTGACGTTTCTCCGGTTACTCTAACTTCATGTCCGTTGGCGGCAATACTGCTGACAGCATCAAAACCTGCAATGTTTATCATAGGAAACATCTGGAGTGCCTGCGGTGCATATTCATGAAAGAAGCTGATTGAATTTAACCGCAATTGCAGCAGACCAATTCGTTGGTTAAGAACTGCAATCTCTGCTTCTGTAACAGGAAATTGGGAAAGTCGGCTTTGCAACAAGATGTACTCGGTTTCCAATTGGCTTTGTATTTGCATGGGAACAAAAACAACCGCAAAGATAATGGCGGCTAACACAAGTGAGTATGCAAAAATTTTTGTGCCGGTTTTTTTGCGAATATTTGCCGTTTTTTGCTCAGGTGTTTGTATATTTAGAACTTCCTTTTTTGGTACAATATCTGCAGGTATTGTGGCGGCAAAAGCATCTATATATGCGTTTATATTCATCGAGCGGCGCATTTTTGTTTTCAGCATATTTTTTTGTAACCATTCATCTGTTTCAAACAAAGGCAGGGAAATATACTTTTCTAACTGAGCTCGAGTATTTTTTTGAAAACCATCGCCGATTAACAGTATGGCTTCCATACTAACACCCACTTCTTTGTAGTGTATATAGTCAAATATTGCGTTTATCTCGTCTGCAAAGGCTTCATAATCACCTTCTGCAGAGTCAAAGTAGTGGGTGCTGTAGTAAGTTTTATTAAAAAACAAAGACATACTTAGTTGACCTTCGTCTTGCTTGTGCAATAATGCAAATGTACTAATATCACCCGTTATAATTGTGGAGTGGTATTTTTTTATCAGCTTTGCCCAAGAATTTTGGCGTACGTTTAAACGAACCATTTTGTAGCCTGCCATACGAAGAGCACTGTAAATAGTGGATGCAATGGCATTTGGCACTGCCGCAACCAATACGTCTATGTTGTACAATTCATCTTGTGTTTTCTTTTTTGTTTTCTTTTTTTTGAGCTTCCTTTTTGTTTCGGTGGTTTCACCTTCTATACTTTCAGTATTTTCAGCATTTCCTATATGTTCTATATTTTCTGCACTCTCAATATCTTTGCGATACTGTATTTCAGCGCCAACTATAAACTTGCTGGGTGTGTCGTACAGATACGGCACAATTTCAGTTTTAGCATTCTCGACAAGAGCTGCGTGGGGTAAGTTTGGCCAAACAAAGTGGTTTATAACAATGTTTGGGTCTGATATAGATGCAATAGCAGGTATATTACGCCCCCAAGACAGCTTTGCTTCGCGGCGGGCTTTTTTAATTGCCGCCGAAAGTGTTTTGGTGTATTGCTCGTCCGGTTTCCGGGGCATTGGTGGTATTTCTGCGGTGGCAGATTTAACTATTATACCCCGAGAATTAACCTTTATAACGCTGACTGTGTTGTCTGATATGCTTATGCTAATAGGGTATTTCATCTAACACCTCGGTTATTTTGTTATATTTTTATTGATTTTTTGCTGGTTTTTGCAGCATATTTCCTATATTGCGAATTATAACATATATCGTTCATATTTTAAACCCTTCGCATTTTAGGAATATTTTAGAAATATTTCAGGAAAGCAAAACAAACAAAACTCAGTTGCCTTAAACAACTGAGTTTTGTTTGTTTTGTCTTATTTGTTTTGGCTTCTATCCTAACCCTAAAATACTTTTACACCAAATTTTCCGGGTTACATGCTGCAAGCTCCGGTATCACAAACCTACCGTCTTTACGAACCAGCACGCCGTCAAAGTATATTTCGCCGCCGCCATATTCCGGTGTTTGGATGCATATCAAATCCCAGTGAAGGGCAGATTTGTTCCCATTAAAAGCATGGTCGTACGCATTGCCTGGTGTAAAGTGGAAAGAACCCGCTATTTTTTCGTCAAATAGTGTATCAAACATTGGTTGGGTAACGTATGGGTTTATGCCGAGGGCAAACTCCCCAACGTATCTTGCGCCCTCATCTCTGTCAAAAATTTTTGTTATACGTTCTGTGTCGTTTGCCGTTGATTTTACAATTTTACCTTTTTCAAACTCCAAATAAACATTTTCAAAAGCAAACCCCTGCTGTATACTGGGGATATTGTATGTTACATATCCCTCCACACTATCTTTTACAGGAGCGGTAAATATTTCTCCGTCGGGTATGTTAAACTCTCCGCTACATTTTATAATTGGTATACCCTTTATAGAAAAATGGAGGTCTGTTCCGGGACCCTTTATGTGTACTCTATCTGTACGTTCCATAATAGCTTTTAAAAAATCTTGCGCTTTGTCCATTTTACCGTAGTCCAAATTGCAAACATTGTAATAGAAAGTTGTAAACTCTTCCAAAGATTTTCTTGCGTTTTGCGCCATAGATGGGGTGGGGTATCGCAAAACAACCCATTTTTTTGAAAGCCTGGTTTCTTGCACTTTTCGCATAATCTTGGAGTACATGTTGAGGTTATCTTGCGGTACATCTGAAAGCTCGAAAATATTGTTACCGCCGCGTATCGCTACATAAGCATCCATTTGAGCCATAAACTGCTCGTCTGTATCAGCTTTTAGCTCTGTTTGTGGAGCGGAGGCATTTAACAACAGCTCCCTTTGTATGCTTGGATTTGTAATGTTAACATAAGGAAGCCCGCCGGCGGCGTATACTTGTTGCACAATAGCTTTTACCAAGTCTTGGCTTTCAAAACCTATTGCTTCTATCAGGCATTTTTCACCTTTTTCTAGCCTAACAGAATAGTTAATCAAATTTTTTGCTAAAGTAACATTTCTTGAATCCATAATTTTCTCCTTTATGTAAGTTTAATTAAAAAAGTGCTATAATTCTAAAACCTTTGCTTTTTTGGCTATACGTATATCATTCCCAATAAACTTGAAGGTTTTATATTCCCCAAAAAGACGGGATACGATACGTTCAGAATATACGTCTTGCATATCTTTATAGCTAAAGTTTGTGGAGATAACCGTCGCCCTTTTCCCCATTAGGCGATTGTTTATAACGTCAAATATCTCTGATTGGGTAACGATTGTAGAAAATTCTGTACCCAAGTCGTCTATAATTAACAAGGGGCTTGTGTAGTACAGCTCAAGCTCTGTCGGATCATGCTCTTCTTTGTTAAAGCGGGCGTTTTCCATATTTTTAGCGAGGCGGTTGGCGGTAGTATACAAAACGGGAATCCCCCTGTCTATTGTGTCTTTTGCAATGCAGTGGCACAAAAACGTTTTGCCAAGCCCGGCACCGCCATAAAACAGCAAGTTTGTATACTTAACATCAAAATTGTACACAAAATCCATTGCCGCCTTAAAAGCACCCTGCATTTGCTCTCGTGGGGAAATGCCTGTGGCAATATCTTTTTCTTCAGAAAAATAGCGTAGGTCAAAATGGTCAAAGTTTTCATACTCTAAAACATTGCCAAACCCGGATATTTGCAGATATTTGTTTATAATACGCGATTTTATGCAACGGCAACGGATGCCGTTTACATGCCCTATGTCTTGGCATTGAGAGCAGATATTTTGAAGTTCCAAATAGTTTGCTGAGTAACGAGCTTTCAAAAGAGTTTGACGCTCTTCTTTTAATGCAAAAATCTCACTCTTTAATTGCTCTATCTCCCTGTCAATATCTTTTGCACCCAAAGCCAACCTCGCAAATTTTATGCCGATGTCTGATATTTGTTGATCTATCTCTTGTATGCGGGGGATAGATGCATAGACTTGCTGTTTACGCATATCTTGCTCATTTTGGGCTTTTGCCTTTTCCATTTCAATATCTTGCATGATGTCTTTGTAAATGTTCATTTTACGCTCCGCCTTCTTTTAGGGAATTTTTTAAAAGTTTTAGCTCTACCCTTTCCAACAGTTCGTAGTCTATACTGTTTTGAGCATAGTTTGCAAATTTGCTGGTTTTTTTTGTAGCTTTTACAGGTTTTGGAGCATTTTTGAACTGTGCTTCGTTAGCTGCAATTTGCTCTTTTGTTGTTATGTTGCTTTCTTTCCATGTTTTTAGTATTTTGTCTGTATAGCGAAAATTGGGCTTGCCCAAGTTCATTATAGTTATATCGCAGGCTTCCAACACAATCTCCATGCTAAAATTCATTTGATTCAGCCATTTATCTACAAACTCCTGCTCTTTTGGTGTAAGATTGCGGCCGGTTTGCCCCAGGGCTTTTAAAACTTGCCAATACTTGTTGTCATAATCCGCTATATGTGCTTGTGCTTTCTGTACAGTGTCTATCTTTTTTTCTGACCAATCAAGTGCTACTGTTTCCATGTATTTAATATTGCGTTGGTTGTTTTGAACACAATAATCAAGCAAAATTTCTATTACCTCTATGGGGAGGCGGAGCCAGTCATAAAAGCTGTATATTGTGCTTAGCTCACCGTCTTTTAGTAAGCGTCCCATCGCCTTTTCTGCCAATGTAAATATAAATTCTATGTGGTTGTGGTTTGTTTTGTATATTTCTAGCTCTTGAGGAGAATACACCGGTTTTTCATAGAGTAAATTTCTTTTTGGTTTTTGGGTGTTATTTTCGAGTTTTTGGACACTGCTCGAAGGTGTTGGGTTAGTTAGCGGCTTTTCTTGTGTGAATTCTACAAAAATTTCTTTTGGGGAGTTAAATGTAAGTTGCACAAAGTTTTTTGCCTGCCAAAACTGCCAAGCGTTAACAACATCAGATTCCAGTATGTTGAACATTTTGGCAGTTTGAGCTACAGAAACATTGGAGATATTGTTTACAGCACAAGAAAACCCTTGTATGTATAGCACACTGTACATGGGGTGGGTTGTGGGTAACTCTTTTGTAAAATTTTTGGATAATGTAATATCATTCATGGATAAATTATACCACAAATTGAGAAATTAGACAAAGGGGTTTATTATGATACCGTCTTTCTCAAAATGTTTCAAAATAATGTTCCTCAAAGCAACATCAGTTTGCTAAAACTCCTCGATTGACAATCACACGTTATTATATTACACTAAATGCCTAGTTTACAGCAAAAATAAATTTAAGCCAGATAATTCTCAAAGCACCACACTTAGTAATAGCGAAATACTTTATAGGGGGGACACCCGTACTTTGAGGTTAAAATAAATGCAAAAATTTATACAAAGTTTAAATATAGAATTTTCACATGAAGAGAAGCAAAATTGCTATCCCACAGCACGTAGATTAATAGATTTATTCCTCTTTTCACAAATAAATGGAATTTTAGCTTTGAGAGATGAAGTTGAAAAAGACAGCAAGTTTTTGAAAATGGGAATAAATCTATTTCTTAGTGCTACCGCTGATGCAGAAGCTATGGAACAAGTGTTTTGCAACTTGATTTTATCAAGCTCATGTGATAATGAAGAGCTACTTAACAAACTGCTTATTTCGCAAGGGATTATAATGTTTGGAAAACAAGCCAATCCCTTTCTTGCGGCATACTCTATAGGTTCCATTTTGGGAGAAGATTATATTTTGGAGCTCATTGATATAACAGAGCAGGATGTAAATATAAACCTTGTCTTGGATAAAAAACTTTTTCATTTGCCTGAAAGTGAGAATTTTCAAGATACTTTATCAAAGTTAACCGATATAGAGATTTGGTATCTTTTAGACACTGTTGGTTATTGGGTTTTGGCTGTAGCATTGCAGGGATGTAGTAAAGAATTTATTAACAGAATTAGAAACAATATCCATACAAATAAGTTTATTCAGATTTGCAGGGCTCTAAACCAAATTCCCTGCGATTATGACAAGGAAATGATAATGGAAAATCAAAATTTAATCTTGGCGCGTTTAAAAAAATTAGAGGAAACGGATACATTCTTTACCACTCACTATAAAAATTAAGGCACATTTGTCAAGGAAAAAATTTTGTAAAGAAAAAAGGCTTGATTTTTTATTTCAAAAGGGTTATTATAATAGTGCTAATTATTTATTTTTTACGAAGAGGTGACAAAAAATGAAGTATGTTAAAACAAACAATGGTTTTGAAATACCTATGTTGGGTTTCGGGGTTTTTAAAGTTGAGGATGGTAGCCAGTGTGTAAATGCAGTAAAATGCGCATTGGAAGTGGGCTATAGGCATATAGACACCGCCGCAATATACAAAAATGAAGATTCCGTTGGTGATGCGATAAAGGAAAGTGGTGTGCCTCGCGGCGATATTTTTCTTACAACAAAAGTATGGAACGAAGTTCAACGTACGGGGGACCCGCTAAAAGCCATAGATGAAAGCCTACAAAAATTAGGCACTGACTATGTAGATCTTTATTTGATCCATTGGCCCGTTGTGGATAAATATGTGGATACATGGTTGGCAATGGAAAAAATATACAAAAGTGGCAAAGCGAAATCAATTGGAGTTAGCAATTTCCACATCAACCACTTAGAAGAAATAAAAAAAGTATGGACTGTAGTTCCTGTTATTAACCAAATAGAGTTGCATCCGGAGCTTACCCAAAAGCCGATAGTGAAGTGGTGCAACGATAACGGCATTATCCCACAATCCTGGAGTCCCCTTGGTGCATCCAAAAACAATCTGCTGCAAAATCAAACAATAGCAGAAATCGGGCAAAAATATAGCAAAACTCCGGCTCAAGTTATTTTGCGTTGGAATATAGACTTGGGAATCGTTACAATACCTAAGTCTGTAACTCCGTCCCGTATAAAAGAAAATTTGGATATTTTCGATTTTGAGCTAACAGCAGAAGAAATCGCCAAAATAGACAGTTTGAACAAAGATAGCCGAGTGGGTGCTAACCCGGACAACTTTAATTTTTAAAAAAAATAAGGAGCATTTAACGATGAAAAAACTAATTGTTTTGGCGGTATTACTACTTGCCGCATGTGGTGCAACAGCAAGCGATGCCTCAACAGACGTGCTTGTATCCCTGGTACCGGCTTTTGAAGATATCGACCCGGCTCAGCCTATTGCTGTTTTTGACGGTCATACAATCCCTGCAAGAGATTTTGTGTACGCCTTCCGTAACCAACTGATAGAGCAGGAGTGGATGCTGCAAATGTGGTTGGAGTTTTCACCGGAAGACATTGTTCAATACTGGCAAGAAATAAACGAGGAAACAGGTCTTACCACACTGCAATCCTTTAGGGGAAACATTTTGGAACAAGTATTGCAGCAAAGCACCATACGTGTGCTTGCACAAGAAGCAGGCGTTAGCTACGACGTTGACCATTTCAACGAAGTTATGGGGTCCTTGCGAGAGCAAATAGAGGATTTATACGAAGCCGGCGAGGAAGGTACCGAAATATTTGTTGAGCATTTTGGTATAACTGTGGAAGACTTTGAACATGTTCAAAGGAACGTTTCCTTTATACCTGCCTTTTTAAACCATTTGGAGCAAGATATACAAGTTGCTTTGATAGAATTGTCAGACTATACGGGGGATGTTGGCGACGTTGAAAACGACTTTCACGCTCGTATTGTTCAAATTCTTGCCGAGCAGAACCTGCAAGCTCGTGCCGTACACGTACTTATCAGCACCGAAGGGTTGGTAACGGCCGAAGAGATAGATGAGGCGTATCAACAAGCTCAGGATATTTTGTCTCGCATAAACGCCGGGGAAAACCCCAGAGCTCTTGCACCCATATATTCTGCCGACCCCGGTAGCCCGGACGGTTTTTACGAATTCCCAAGAGGAATGATGGTGCCGGAATTTGAAGAATGGGCGTTTAATGCTCAACCCGGGGACACAGGTATAGTAGAAACCCAGTTTGGTTTTCACGTTATGTATAGCGAAGGTCAGGACACGCCGGATGGTATTTCAGTGAGTAACTTGGTGCAATTTGCCTTGCCGGAGGATATATCTATAGCCTTGCTTCTTGAAATGTTGGATGAAACCGATATAGAGTGGGAAGTGGATTATGCTTTTCTGGAAACTGTAGGTTAAAGAGGAGCATTTTGTGGGGAATTGGTTTTTAAGGCTATTTTTATGCATTATAGAAGTAGCTACATTAAAAACCAATTCCCCTTTATTTTTATGATTTTTTTTAATTTCACTTTGTGAAGAGTCAGAATTAAGTGGAATATCTATAAATATAAAAATTATCTATTACCAAAAATGCCTGTTCCGATCCGTACTATGTTTGCCCCTTCTTCTACAGCTACAGGATAGTCGTTTGTCATTCCCATAGATAAATATTCTATTTTGTTGCCGATATCCGGTTGGTTTTTTAAAGTTTCGTATAGTTCTCG
The DNA here is from genome assembly GCA_009778165.1 of Defluviitaleaceae bacterium. GTDB lineage: Bacteria > Bacillota > Clostridia > Lachnospirales > UBA5962 > WRKF01. Next base: position 14,412 of record WRKF01000170.1, on the reverse strand, counting down.
CATTTTTCTGAAATTTATGCGGTTTTCTTCGGGGTTTTTCACATAGGGAGCCACCGTCATCAGACCTTTTATGTGAATATTAGAAAAAGCAGTTGTTTCTTTTGCAAAATCAAGAACTTGTTCCGGGGTAATCCCATGCTTAGATTCTTCCCCGGCTATATTTACCTCAATCAATACATCTACATCGGTGCCGTCTCTTGTGGCTACCCTGTTAATTTCTGTGGCAAGTTTAATGCTGTCCAAGGATTGTATCATTTTAACTTTACCAACAATATATTTTGCTTTGTTTCTTTGTAAATTGCCTATCATATGCCAATTTATGTTTTCTGTTATATAGGGTTGTTTCTCCATCATTTCCTGAACTCTGTTTTCCCCTATGTCGGTTATACCATTCTCTAAAAGATACTTTAAACAATCATTTAACCGTGCGTGTTCAATTGTTTTGGTAACTGCTACTATTTTTATGCTATCCGGGTTTTTTCTTGATATTTCGCAAGCTCTCAATATGTTCGTCTTTATTTGTTTTATGTTTTTTTCTATCATTTATAGTACTCCGTTTTCAAGTTAAACAGCTGCTTTTGATCTGCATTGATCACCAACTGACTAACAAATCTACATTTTGAGCAGCTTGAAAGTCTAGTCTGATTGTTATTTGACCAGGGTTCAAACCACTTGTATATATGTTAGTTATTGTCATGTTAGCACCTTGTGACAGTGGCACGATAACATTGGTAGGCCCCTGCCGCAATTCTAGCTGAACATTGCCACTGCCGACTGTACCCTCCACAGATAACGATGAAAGATCCGCAGCAGTTAAATCTCTTACTATTTGTTTGAAACCGGTGCCACTGCCAAGTTGCACAAACCACTCTCGGTCACGACTGTGCGTACTACTTTGAGTGAACACGCCTCCGGATACAATACCTACGGTGCCGACACCACTTTCAGCAACGGTAAATACAAAATTTATGGTGCTTGCTACAAAAAGCACAATAGACACTATCCACAAAACTCCCATTGCAATAAAAGGAATCTTGAACGACCCCGGTGCGGTATCCGGTTTGTTACGCCCTATCAGGAAATAGATTATAAACCCAATAACATTAAAAAAGAATACCGCAGCCACCCACAAAAACGGCGACTGCTCCGATTTTACTTCTGCGTCCTTGTATACCCACAGTAGTGCAAACATCATGAACAAACTTGAGAATAGTGCAAATGACACTATGCCTACTATAAACCATCCCGTGGCTGTATTCCACAACATTGGAAAATCTTGCAAACTATAACTAACCATAATTTCTCCTTATATGTATATTCATCCGTTTACGCTATTGGGAGGGAGGTGTCAGGTCGCCAAATCTGTGTGGCAATGAATTTGTGTCTGCTATATATCTAGCGGCTATGGTAGCAATTTCGTTTCCGAATCTAGCCATATGGCTTTCCCATACAGGGACAACTGCATTTTCAAATGCCGCAGTGTCTATATAGTTTACACTCATGCCCGCCGCTTGCATGTCTTGTAGTTGGCTGTGGTACATGGCTCGTGTTAATATTCCTTGGTATCTGCCCGCCTCCAAGGCACTATCAAAAATAGCCTGCTGATGTGACGGAGATAAAAAATACCAAAAATCAGCGGAAAGAATAACCGGTGCACTCGAGAACATATGTGAACTGAGCGACAGATACCTTTGCACTTCGTAAAGGTGAGCTGCATGAATATTGCCAAGCGGGTTATCTTGCCCGTCAAAATCACCTGCCTCAAGCCCGGGATAAACTTCACCAAATGGCATTATAAGATATTGGGCACCCAGTACAGTGTAAGTTTCTGTTTGTGTAGATGTAGCCATGCTCCGCATGGATAAGCCAACTAAATCTTCTGGCCCGTGTATTGGTCTTACATTGTTTGTAAAATGCCTAAGCCCGTTTGTCCAGTAGCCTACTGCTCTTGCACCACTTGGGTTGATAATATTATCTGTTACCCAATCTCCAAGCGTGCCTTCATATGCAAGCCATGCTTCTTCATAATTTGTGAACAGAAACGGAAGCGATTCCAGGTTTGCTAATTCATTTCTGTCCGACCATGCAGTCCACACAGTAATAACGGCGGCATCAAGCTGATTTTCAATTACACCGGTTAGAATATCACCGTCATTACCGGCACCTATTCTTATTTGAACCTCAAGCTGTCCATCTGAACGTGCTTCGACTTCTTGCTTAAACTGCAAAAGTGCCAAAGAAATAGGATGAGCAGAATCGGTCTGTGTCCAAATGTGAAATACTATTGTCCCATCATCACGAACAAAAAATGTGGTAGTATCATCCTCAACTGTAAGATTGACATCTGCCAAATCAATTGCAGAGAGTCTGGCAATTTCATCCCTGTCTACTCTTGTGCTTTGGGGCAAGTTGTAAACGGGTCTTGTGTCGTATCGGTCCGCACAGGCAGATAAACCGATAATCATTAATATTGATAGTAAAACAATTGAAAACCTTCTCATAATGGCTTCCTCCTATAATTTGAAATCTCCAACCAATTGCTGTAAAGATTCTGCTTGCGAGTTAAGCTCTTGTGCGGCTGCGGCTGTCTCTTCCGATACTGCGGAATTGTTTTGCACAACCGATGAAATTTGGTTTAGAGCGTGTACTATTTTCCCGATGGCCTCTGCTTGGCCACGAGAGGAAACAGAAATTTCGTTAATGATTTGCAAAACCTCATTTGCACTTGTTTCGATTTGGCTTAATGCTTCTGCCGTTGTTTTGGTGATTACGCTTCCCGTGTCTACGCGAATAATTGAATCTTCAATCATTCCTGTGGTTTCTGTAGCGGCGGTTTGGCTACGGTTGGCAAGGATCCGCACTTCCTCTGCCACAACCGAAAATCCCTTTCCGTGTTCCCCGGCCCGTGCCGCCTCAACGGCTGCATTTAGAGCAAGCAGGTTTGTTTGGAAAGCAATATCTTGAATTGTCTTAATTATTTTTGAGATATTGCCACTCGATTCCTTTATTCCTTGCATGGATTCAAGCATTTTTATCATTGCATCATTGCCGTCTCCTACATACTGAGTAGACTTGTTTGAAAGTGAGTAGGCTTCATTTGCGTTGTTGGCATTTTGTTTTGTTTGCTGGTTAATCATATCAATAGAAGCGTTGAGTTCTTCTATGCTACTGGTTTGCTCGCTTGCTCCACTTGCCAAATCCATTGCATTTGTGGAAAGCTGACTCGCTCCCAACAGCACTTGGTCGGCGGCGGCGGAAATTTCTTGCATTGTTTTATTCAAAGTGGCACATATCAAGTTAATTGATTCTTTAATGGACGCAAAATCCCCCAAATATTCCCGTTTTATTTGCGTGGTTAAATCACCGGAGGATACGGCGGCAAGAGCCTGTGAGACATCACGGATAATATCATAGAGAGCATCCATTGCGCTGTTGGTGTTGTTTTTAATGCTCAAAAACACGCCCGAATAATCGCCCTCTATTCGCTTATCAATGTAACCTTCTTCCCCAAGCCGCTTCATAACCGCTGCAATTTCACCAAGTGGTGTATACACAGATTGAGAAACATGGTTTAGTCCTTGCATGATTTTGCACCAGTCGCCTTCATATTTTTCTTCATCAATATTAAAGTTGAGTGCTTCTTCGGCTGTTTCTGCTTCCACCATCAACTTTATCATCGATGATACTTCGGTAGAAACATTATTTAAATTTGCAGAAAGATTATCTACAGTTTCGTTCAATATAATTTTTTTGCCCGGAAGTTTAACAAGTTCTGCGTTAAAATCGCCCTGTCCGACATCTTTCAGCACCTTGATAACAGTTAACATATCTTTAACAAAGCTGTCCGCAAAAGAATTGAGACCCAAAATCATTTGGTTATAACTACCCTCATACTTGGATGCGTCTATACGATACTCTATATCACCTTTTACATTTGATTCATGGTTAAAGGTTTCGATGTCACTAACCATCGAATTAATAACTCCTACGAGGGTATTTACATCTTTGGTTAAATCTCCAATTTCATCTTGTGCGAATTTGGTATGATTTATATTCATGTTTAATTTTCCCGCAGTTACATCAGAAACAATGTTTCGTATATATGTGATGGGGCTAATGATAGAGCGAGTGATGAAATAGCTTAATAAAATAAATGCAAACAAGCCACCCAAACAAACGAGTAGGACAACCACAACCATATCGTTTTGAAAACGCCATACATAATCAGCTTGGGTCTGACGTAATTCGAGATACCTTCCACTTAATATTTTCAAATTTGTGACTACTTCGTCCGCATAAGGCAAAACTCGCTGTTGTAATTCTTGGGTTAGAAAAATAATGTTTATAGTTCCACTTTGTTGATTTCTTATAAGCCTTAAAGCCGCTGTGTGCATTTGCTCATTCAACTCATCCAGTTCACTAATTAAGTTGTTTATAACAGGGTCATCTTGAATCCAAGTTGAGTTTGGGCTGTTACGCCAAAAACCATAAGCACTATTGCCTGCATATAAAGAATTTGTAAACATTTCTTCAAAAATAATAGCAGACACCAATTCATAACGCCAAACCAAAACGTCTTCCGTTACTTCATTAATAGACTGGTCTAACGCCATAAGAATATCCAGTTCACGAGATTGGGCTTGGATTTGGTTTATCACTACTGTTGTCAAAATTCCAAGAACGACGGCTATCATAAAAACACATAGCAAACCGCCAATTACACGAGTTTTTAATTTTATTTTCATAACTACCTTCACCTTTCATCTGATAATCCATAGTGAAATATGACTTATGGAAATCTTAGCATTATTTGAACTCTATTTTTTATAGCAAATTTATTTCTTTTATTTCTAATGAGTATACCACAAAGCAGGGGGCTTTGCAAGGTGAGTTTTTTGTGATTGAAAACACAAACTTGACAAATATTACAAAAATTGTTAATATTACCGAAGGTAACTTGTACAACTTACATTAGTCAAATTATTTTAAAAACACACCTCTTTAAAAAATAAAAAAATTTGACTATAATAAAATTTTTCGGAGGGAATTACATGATTTCTCAAAACGTAACATTGAAACTAAAAAGCGGTTTGCACGCTCGTCCTGTTTCACAAATTATCAATCATTTGGGCGAATACACAAGCTCTGCACGGATTATTTATGCCGGAAAAACTGCCAACGCAAAAAGCATGATAAGTCTGCTAACTCTTGGGGTAAAAGCTAACAGTGATATAGAAGTAACTATGGAAGGTTCTGACGAAAAAGAAGAAATGCAGAAGTTTGTAGATTTTTTGGAAAATTTGGAAGATTAGGAAATGTTGAAAATCATCGGAAATCGTTGAAAATTGGAAACTATTAGGGATGTGGTTGTTTAGATTTAAACAACCACCGTTTTCAATATAAATGGCTATACCCCAAACTTAACCAAAATCATCTCCACCCCCAACACACTTTCTGTTTTCCCGGTTTTTATGTTAATATCGGTTATTAAGCATTGCTCTAGTGCATCTATTAATGCGTTGTATTTAAAGTTTTTGCCTTGCAACAAACATTCTTTCACAACAAATGTTTGTACGGCAAGCTCTTTTGCTATTTGCTCGCCGGTTTTTCCTTGAGCTGCCAGGGCTTTTGTACGCAATATTAATCTAAACTGTCGAGCCAACATTGCGAGTATCATTAGTGGCTCTGTTTTTGCTTGTATCATGTTGTTATAGATAACAAGGGCATGGTTAAGATCTTTTTTGCCTACTGCCTTTAGCATGTCAAATATTTTTGTCTCCGCAGATTTTGTTGTTAGTAAATCTATATGTTTTTGGGTAACTTCCTCATCGCAATAGGCAGCCAATTTTCCCATTTCCATTACAATTGTATTCATGTCGTGTACTACACTTTGCAAAAAGTATTTTGCGGTGCTTGTCGATATTTGTTTTTTGTGTTTTTTAAAATACGCCACAACCCAATTTATCAACTCGCTTTCTTTTGGTATTACAAAATCAGCTGCATAGCCTATCTTTGCCAACTCTTTGTACAGACGTGTGCGTTTATCTACATTTTCTTCAACAAAGATAAGTGTAGAGGTAGGAGGAATCGTTGCAAGACTCGCCCCATCTGCTTTCGCTCCGGCGGCAAACAGCCCCGTTTTTTTTGCAATTATTAAACGGCGTTCAGAAAAAAAAGGCACAGTTTGGGCAGTGTCAACAAGGGTTGCAAGGGGTACACTACCTTCATATTTAGCAAAGTTCATGTCCTCTGAAACAGGGTCAATCATTGCCTGCTTAAAAAGGTTAGCATAATATTTTTTGAAATATTCCTCCCCGAAAAAGAGGTAAACTCGTTTGAAATTTTTTGTTTTAAGATCGGTTTTTAAGGCTTGCATTTTCTACCTGTCTTTTTAAAAATTATCCGAAAAATGGCTGTATCCTTCAGAAACATGTATGGTTCCGTCGGCTAAAACCCACAGGGCATGACCACCAAGACGCTCCAACAGTGCTTCACCTTCTGCTATATCTTTTATAAAGAGGGCAGTTGTTAGTATCTCTGCCATTACTGTGTTTTCGTGCAATACCGTTACAGCAGTATGCACACTTGCCGGCATTAGAGTAGTGGGGTCTATAAGATGATGGTAGCGCACGCCGTCTACTTCAAAAAACCGTTGATAATTGCCGCTGGTAAGAACAGCCATATTTTCAACACGCACCACATCTATCAAATCTGTCATATCTCCCGGAGAGTTGGGGTTTTGCAAACCATTGCCCCAAGTGCCAATACCCGGCGGCCCGTTTAGCATACGGCTATCACCACCGGCAGAGACCAGCAGGGAGCTAAAACCAAGGCTCCTCCCCAGTTGTGCAATGTGTTCCACCGCAAACCCCTTGGCAATCCCTCCAACATCCAATCTCATACCTTCCTCTGCCAAAAACACAGTGCTTGCTCTTTCGTCTATAATAACATTTTCTATATTTGTCAACATACTTGCCTGCATAAGCTCCTCGGCAGAGGGAACGGCCGGGTTTTCGCTCATTCGCTGTTCGTGCCAAATTTGCAAAACGGGTCCCAGTGCAATGTTAAAAGCCCCGTTTGTATAATGATATGCGGATATGCCATATTGTAACATTTGTATTATTAATTGATCAACGGCAACAGGGGCAATGCCTGCTTGGCTATTAATTGTATACAGATTCTCCAAGCCCTCTACGGGATTAAAAAATTCAAACAAAGCGTTCATTCGCCTAAATTCACTCATCATAATTTCGAGCCTTTCATCGAATAGCTCTTGAGATGCGGCGTAACCGATTATCTGTATTACCGTGTCCATTATACCTATGGATAGGTGTTGGAAACGCTGTAGTTCCTGCACAGTTGGGTTATCTGTAGGCTCAACAACGGGGGTAACATCGGCGGCATTATCGTTGCCGACACCATCGTTGATACCGTTGCCATTGTTACAGCCACTAAACATGAGTATACCAATAATTAAAAATAAACTCAAAAATTTTGTCATTTGTAAATCCTTTCAAAAACAGGCATAACAATTTTTACGCAAATCCCCGTTAAACTGCCCATTACAACCCCTGCCACCAGCAACACCGGTAAATACAGCATAAACAAATGAGGGCTGCGTAATATTATTATAGCCACAATAATTTGACCAATATTGTGAAAAATAGCTCCCGCAATGCTAAGAGAAAGAACAGACATCTTGTTGCGGCTAATCCACATAAGACCGGCGATAGCCGCAATGCTTAACATGCCCCCTGCAAGGCTTATGGCACCGCCCACCACACCCCGCATCAGGGTGTTAAAGAAAGACTTTAACACCCCAAGAACAAAGGCATCTTTTGCTCCCATAAAAAATATGGCAAACATAATAATAATATTGGAAAGCCCAAGTTTAAAATTTGGCGGGAAAAAAGGTACGGGGGGTAACATTCGCTCAATTGCAAGTAAAACAACTATAACCGCAAGCATAAGCCCCAAAAACGCAATTTTTTTTGTGCTGTATTGAGTTTTTCTCATGAGCACCCCTTTTAACTTTTCAAATATTTGTCCATCCAATCTGTTATTTCTTTTATGCGACGCACCCGATGATCCGGTTTGCCGGCACGTGAAAGTTCGTGGTTTTCTCCTTTAAAAATGTGTAGCCGAGTTTCCACCCCGTGGATCTTTAGGGCTGTAAACCATTGGTATGCCTCGGTTATCCAACAACGATAGTCTTCATCGGAGTGTAGTATTAACGTAGGAGTTTTTACGTTTGGGGCATATTTTAATGGGGAATGCCACCAAATTTTTTCTAAATCTCCCCATGCGTCTGCCTGTATTTGGTCTGTATTGAAAAAATAACCAATATCTGTTGTGTTAGACTTGGATATCCAGTTACATATGCTACGCTGGGTAGCGGCAGCCGCAAATTTTGTGTTATGCCCCACTATCCAGTTTGTCATAAAACCGCCATATGAGCCGCCGGTAACACCAAGGCGTGTCGTGTCTATATCTGGATATTTTGCACACATTTCATCTGTAAACTGCATAAGATTGTCGTAGTCTACCGTTCCGTATTTGCCTCTAATGTCAGAAAACTCGTTTCCTTTTCCGTCGCCGCCCCGTGGGTTGCTAAACATAACAAAGTAGCCGCAATTTGCCCAATACTGCATTTCGTGGAAATACATGTCACCATAGGCTGCTTTGGGTCCGCCGTGAATATCCAAAATAGCGGGATATTTTTGCCCCGGTTTGTAACATACGGGCTTCATAACCCAACCGTCGATTTCAAAGCCGTCGGGATCTGTAATTGTATGATGCTCCGGTGTGGACAGCTTTTTGTTTTCCAATGCAGCTTCATTAAAGTTGCTTTTCTTTGTGGTTGTTCCATCTTTTAGCTCATAAACTTCTTGTAGTTCCAACCCATTCATGCAGGTATAAATAATTGCATCGTCGGTTATATCAAACATTTCCACGTTTGCACCGCTATTTGTTACGTTTTCGATTTTTCCGCTAGCTAAACAGAGTTTGTGTACATCTGCATTAAAACCGATAAGGCTCGTAAAGTAGTAGCTGTCACCATAAACTTTTGCTACCGTGCCGCCATTAAAACGGCTGTCGGTAGTGGCACAAGTACCTACAGAGCGATCGTATTCTGCCAGTTTTTTAAAACCTTGACCGTCTTGTCCCACAAGGTAAAAACAAGGGTTTTCATTAAGAGAAAGTTTCTCCCCTGTGGACGCTGCTAGCACAACTTTATCTTCCCAAAAGTCGAAGTAGCGTATTAGCATTTTTTCCGGCAAGAGCGCTTTTTCTTCTCCTGTTTCTATGTTAAGCAAGTACAAATTGCTTTTTGTATCGTGAATGTCAAATGGAGCACGGTCGCCATAAAACAGCACAAACTTCTTGCAAGGGGAAAGTTTGTGGCTTGCAACGTCGTCCATGGGGCCGGTAATATACACAAGACCGCCTTTTTTGCAAAAAGTCGCCAAACGTTGGCGTTTTTTGTTTATAAAGCCGCGACCGTTGAACCAATACGGCAATTCATCTATAACCTGATAGTCCGCCTCTTTTTTGTGTTCTTTTAACAGAGCCTCCGCCTCCCCTTTAGACTTTCCTTCTAAGTTTGGGCGAGTATTGTCAAACAAGGTTTTCACTAAAAAAGTATCTTTTGGCAAACTTTCGATACTTTCTACCACAGCAGGTATGTTAAACTGCCATATAGCTTCCCCTCCACTCACCCCGATTTTTTGGAAAGCGGTGAGTTCGTGGCCTTTTTCTATTTTTTCTTTTGCTTTTTTGCAACGAGTTTCGGCGAAAAGTATATGCTCATCGCACAGCCAAATGTAGCTACCCACTTTGCCAATAACAGATGTAAGAGGGAAATAACCCTCACCTTTATCCACAAAAATTGTTTTGTGATAATCATTCACAAAACTTGCTTTACTGCCAACAACGGCAGATTTTGTTCCATCTGGGGAATATTTAAGTCTATTGAGGAAAGTGAAATTTTTAAATTCATCTATCTTTATGTTTTCTTTTGCTTTTTCCATTTTGGATACCTCCTGAATAGAGATTGCTATAATTGTAATTGTTATTAGTTTGCATTATTTGCATTATTTGCATTGTTCATACTCAAAGTATACACTTAAATTCCGGAAAAGTCAAAAAATGACACAAGAAGGTGTCGTACAAAACAATATGTACTCTCGGTTATTCACAAGCAGTAATAGAATTTAACTTATCTGTAATATTCGATAATCCCATTTTCTTGCTCAAGTCCCCCAATTTATAGTTACGCGAGCATTGTGTACATGGGAAAATTCTAAAGTCAATCTAATCCTTCCGGGTTCAAAACCATGCATATCAATGGATTCAGCAAAATTATCATAAATGTCAACCCGCCTGCGGATTTCGCCCTGGTCCAAGTAAAGATGCATCTCGCCTGTGCCCAGGGTTCCGGCCACCCTAAAGTTGGCTAGCTCTTGAGCATTTAATTCAAATGTATGGCGAACCCAACCGTTGGCACTATTGGCTGACACGCTCCATTCTTGATTTCCGACATTGCGAGACATCCCCGCCCACGAACCGGCACGCCCTGTAGCCGCCAATCCTCCGAACCCCGCCCACTGTCCTGATTCAAAGAAGGTCATCCGGGTGGCGTTGCCCACAAACACAAGGGCAAGCAGACATACCAAGACTTTGATGGGCGTAAATGTATTATTCCTGTCGGCAGTATTTTGATTTTGCGGGAAACGGCCTTGGGTATAGTCAATATCTATATCAGTTTGGATATTTTTGGATTGTGTAATCTCTACAGCGTAGTTTGCGGGGTTCCGCTTGTCTGTATAAACAGAGGCGCAAAGCCCATCGCTGCTACTATAGCTTTTCCACATGAATGACCCTGTTTTTATTTTGCACCGTTGCCCTTGCTCATTCACATAAATAAGTTCAGCAAAAACAACAGGTTTATTAATATTTATTGTTGGGTTAGGGAGTAATGCCGAAATCTCCGCTTTGTAGTGGTTCCCGACTTCTTTCAGATGTTGCAGTTTATTTATCTTGGCTCGATTTATCCGCGAAAGCACTAAACTCACGATACACCAAACCACCCCTTGAAGGGCAAGGATAAAAAACGTTATCGGGCCGCCGTTTATGCCAATAATATGAGAAAGCAAAGCACCCAACATTATCAAAAAAACGCCCACATAAAGGCACGCCTTACTACCTATCTCCCAAGAAGTTTTGAGTAGCATATTGTCTGAAAAAAATGGCAGTCCTGTTCGTATTAAATACATTCGCATAATATCCTCCTTTTATAAATAATCACAATTTTCGCACTTTAATCATAGCAAAATAATAAAAAAAGTGCTCTATAACCAACCGAAAATTGAAAGCTAAAACAGGCGGATGATGAGGATGAAATGGTGCTATAAGGGCGTTTCGGTGCAAAAATAAACCGTTTCTAATGCGAACTAACGCTGACTCGATGGTTGATTCATAGAGTCTGCGTTAGAGTCTACCATAGTTCGCATTAGAACGAGCATATTTTTGTGCTAAAATCCTTTTACAGCACCGTTTTCACCTCTCTTCATTTGCCTGACAAACATTTTTTATAGCACGTTTTTTTTCGGTTTTTTAGTGTAGAATTATATCATTTTATATCATTTCTCTGATATATCTCAATAAAATTTTTTGTGCGTCCACACCATAGAAATTTTGCATATAAACTCTCCCTTCTTGGGATTCAACTTCTTTGGAATATATGCCCATTTCCAACCCTTTTTCTGTTGGGCTTCTCCTGCGTCCATCTTCTATTTCGCACATTTCCAAATATCCGTCATCTTCCAACAATCGTGCCAATTTATTTGAGCTGGCGCCTCGCCCCTTTATCTGCAAAAGCAGGATGTTGGCAGATTGTAAAAAACCGCTTAAAGTTACGGGTTCTGTGGGGAACTCAAAGTTATCAAACAATTTTGCTATTTCATTTTGGTCAATAATTTCTGTTCTTTGTTTTATTTCTGTACCCGAGCTTTTAAATTTTTGAATAACATCTAAAAACTGTGTACCGTATTTTTCCAATTTCATTTGCCCCACACCGGACACATCAAGGAATTCTGCCTCGGTTGTGGGGAGCTTGCTGCACATGTCATACAAAGTGGCATCGGAAAACACCACAAACGCAGGAACATCTTGAGATTTTGCAATCTGCAAGCGCAAATTTTTAAGCTCTTCAAACAACTCGGTATTAACGGCATACCTCCCCTGAGGTTTACTTGCCGATGCTCTTTTTCGATTGCCTTTTTGTTCCCGATATTTTGGTATTTGTATAGCTTTTTTTTCGAGCAAAATCTCCGCGGCTTTTTGGGTTGTGGTTATTAGCGGAAAACGACCGTCGGTTGTTTGCAGATAACCTTGTTGAGTTAGATACTCTACGGCAAATCTCAGCTCCTTTGCGGGTTTTGGTAAAATCCCATATGTGGTTAATTGGTCAAGGGCTGCGTCGGTCACTTTTTTGCTTTTTTCACCCCTCAAAACACTAACGAGCATTACAGCACCAAACCGCCCTTTCATACGCTTCGCACAAGACAAAATTTTTTGTGCCTCTACCGTAAAGTCTATCATTTCGTGATCGGTCAAACAATTGCTGCAATTGTTACATTGAACTTTTACACTATCCTGAAAATAGTCTAAAATATACTGACGCAAACAGCCGGTTGTCTTGCAATATCTTTCTATTTTCTGTAACAGTTTGTAGTCTGTCGCCTTTTTTTGTGCGCTGCTCTCATTACCGTTTATCAAAAATTTATTAATCGCTACGTCTTTATAATTAAATAACAGCAAACATTCGGCGGGGCTACCGTCCCGTCCTGCACGCCCTGCCTCTTGGTAATAACTTTCCATATTTTTTGGCATATTGTAATGTATAACAAATGCCACATTGCTTTTATCTATACCCATGCCAAATGCGTTTGTAGCTACTATTATCGGGGATTTATCGTATATAAAATTGTTTTGTGCAGTCAACCGCTCGCCTTTATTCATTCCGGCGTGGTATTTTTCGGCTTGTATCCCTGCTTCGCGCAACTTTGTTGTTATTTCATCTACGGTTTTTCGGGTGGAGCAGTAAATGATGCCGCTTTGACCGCTTTCAACATATTTTGATAGCTCCGAAAATTTGTCGGAAGGGTGGCGCACTTCAAAATACAGATTTTCACGGTTGAAGCCCGTATTGCACAAAAACGGGCTTTTTAGCCCCAGCAAATTAATTACATCTTCTTTCACAATGTCGGTTGCAGTGGCTGTAAAAGCACTCACTACGGGTCGTATAGCCAAACTGTTTATAAATCCGGCGATATTTAAGTAGCTTGGGCGAAAGTCTTGTCCCCATTGCGAAACACAATGAGCCTCATCAATCGCCACCATGGAAACGTTGCAGGAGTGTACAAAGCCCGTAAAAGTTGGGGCATCCAGGCGTTCGGGGGCTATGTAAATAATTTTATACAGCCCATCTTGTGCATTTGCTACAACATTGTTTATCTGATTTTGGCTCAAAGACGAGTTTATATATGCCGATGGTATCCCAACCTGTTTTAAAGCCTGCACCTGGTCTTGCATAAGGGAGATAAGAGGCGAAATAACAAGTGTAATGCCATCCATAAGTAGTGCGGGTATCTGATAGCAGAGCGATTTTCCAGCTCCCGTGGGCATTATTGCCAGTGCATCTTCTTTGTTTAGGATAGATTGCACAACATCTTCCTGCCCCACACGAAAAGTATCATACCCAAAATACTGTTTTAATATTGTTGCAGGTTCCGGTTTATTATTTTCTTCGTTATTATTTTCTTCAAATTGGTAAATATTTAGTGCTTCAAACAATTATAGTTTCTCCTTTGTGTTTGCGATGATGCTATATAGCAAATTAACTTTTCGTTGTTCCTTTTAAATCACAAAAGTTAATTTGCTTTCCTTAATTCAGCACTTTGTGATTTTTAAAGTTGGAACAACCATTAAGGAAAGTGCTATAATTTTAGCATAGGTGGGGGGTGAAGTCAAAATTTTTTCAAGGCAGTTTTAGAAAAAAATTCAAGATTGGTTTAAGAAAGATGAAAAAAGCGAGTCTTGATGCATTATAACAAATTTGTTATAATGCGATTAGAGGTTATGTAAATAAAGATAATAAGTTCATGCTGCTTCACCATTTTGTCAAAAAAACAAAAAAGACCCCATCCAAAGAAATTGAACAAGCAGAGCGTAATAAACAAGACTTCATTGAAAGGAGTGGCTAATCATGACTAATGAAAACTCAAACAGCTTTCGTGATTTTTATAATAATGATATACTAAATACCCTTGAAAAAGCTCCTTATGTATGATATACTATTCTTATGGCATATCCAACAAAATTTAGAGAGCGTGTATTAGAATTCATAGC
>WRKF01000169.1 GCA_009778165.1 Defluviitaleaceae bacterium | reverse complement strand
TCTCACGGCGGTTAACCTCCATTAGAACAAATTCAGAGTGAACCTCTTCGCAATCAAACAGAATAAAATCCAGTATACTGATTACAATTGTCTTCGGCAACTCCGAATAATCGTCGCCGGAGGGCAAAGAAGCAGTAAACATCTTTGCCCAATGGAACATGCAACGGTCAGAGTAGTTGCCCGGGTTCTCCACCTGAATCTCCAAATTTACCCTTTTACCATCCACTATCATGTGAATATCTAGTCTGCAAAACTTTTTCCCTATTTCCTCCGGAGGCATTTCTGTATTAGTGATCTGAAAATGCTCTATGCTCCCAATAGGAATATTAAGCAATACAGCAACCAATCTTTTAAGCAGATCCGGATATTTCACAAACAACATTTTAAACAACACATCTGATTTAAATGTGTATGTAAGTTTTTCCCCTGTGGATTTCCTTTTTGTTGCTATTTTAATTTTTTGCAAATTTTAAAAACTCCTTTGATGTTCGTTGATGTTATAACAAACGTCTTTTCAATCTATGGATGCTATCGGTAATAACGCCTTTACGCCCTTCCGTTACCTCTATCTCCACGGTTTCCAAGTACATTTGCTACATTATAACCTAAAAAATGTTATTGCTCAACTTTTTTGAAAAAAGACTATACTAAGCGGAATTGCCATAACCATTTTTCCGAAAAAAACCTATTGACAAATTGCCGAAATGAGTATATAATCCAGTTAACTACATCTGTAGAATAACTTTAAAATTAAGATAAGTGCGTGAAGGGGATGTAATGTGGATAAGACAATGAAAAAGATAGTAATTGCACTATGTGGAGTGGTTATTTTTGCGTTAGGTGCATTACTTGCACTAGTTGTGTCGTTGGTCACTGCACCAAACCAAGTTGTACAACAGCCCGCCGCAACACTCACAACTGATGCCCAAGCAGATATGGCTGCTGAAATAGCATCTCTCGAGGCTTTGGTGCAAGAGCTTATTTTGGGAGGGGCAGATACTACCAGCGAAACTCAAATTTTGCAACAGGTGGCTATAGATATAGCTCTAGGTCATATAGGTTACGGAACTTTCACATCTGTTTTCCTGTTCACAGAAGATGGGCAATCGGTGTTTGAAGTTGAAATAAGACATGAAGCCATGCGTTACATGGTTTATGTAAATGCTACAAACGGCTCTGTCATTAGAATGGAAAGTTTTGTGGCAGATTAGAAGATTAGGGAGGTAACTACCCTAAAAAGCCATTATAAAAAGTTATTGGAAAAATCATGAAAAAGTCATGAATCAAAGAAAGGAGTATAACGTGTTTAAAAAAATTATTGGGGTTATGTCGGGGATTTTGGTGTTCGCTTTAGGATACCTGAGTTTTACTGCGGTGGCTTACAGCCTGCCCGGCAGAGGTGAGCCGGTTGCAGTGCAAGCGGTGACGGTTGCCGGAAACGCACAACAAGACGAAGCGGCTATGCAAGCTGAGCTGAATGAGCTTCGCACGCTAATCCAACAACTGCTGGCAGGCACACCAAACAACCAAAACGTTCCTGCTGTACCTGCCGCACCTGCTGCACCGGTTGCAGACGCTGTTCAGATATCTAGCCAGCGTGCTAGAGAGGTGGCAGTTGAGCTTGTGGGACACGGAACAGCACACGATGTAGCGTTATTCACAAACAACGGTGTGCCAACATTTGAGGTAGATGTGAGAAACAACAACTACCGCTACACAGTACATGTAAATGCTACAACCGGTCTTGCCGAAAGTATGAACCGTGTAGCAGATGCTCAAGGGTTACCGCTAGTAACGGCAGCACCTGCACAAGCAGCAGCACCGGCAGCACCTGCACAAGCAGCACCACCGGTAGCTCCTGTGCAACCAGCACCCGCACAACAGGGCGGTATTAGTATACCCGCTAATGTGGTGCCAAGACCACCCGCAAGGTCAGGTGGACCAGCAAGCCCCGCCATATCTGCACAAAGAGCTGTAGAACTGGCAAGAGATCACCTAGTTGCCAATGGCGTTACAAACGCTTGGTTTGACTACGTTTACATGGAGATAGAACAAGGCGTTTGGGTTTGGAGTGTAGAGTTTGACAGCCCCGGACGTAGCTTTGAGTTTTATGTAAACTTAAACACAGGAGCCTTTGTGCGAACACCTCTTGGGCTTGGAGCAACACCTCCTGCACCTGCACCCGCTCCTGCTCCCGCACCTGCACCAACTCCTGCACCAACCCCCGCTCCCGCACCATCGCCATCTCCTGCACCAACCCCCGCACCGACCCCGGCAGCTCCGGCAGCCACCGGAGCAATACCTCCCGGCGTTAACCGCGCAAACTTTGAACGCAATGTGGCAAGGTGGGGTACTCCACACCCTAACCCAACCGTTGGCATGTGGTGGGGTTCATCTTATGTGTGGGATGGCTTTAGATGGAATTCATCTTTAAGTTAAACTGCTATAGCAGAATCAATAAAATCAATAAAATTGCAGAAGGGCGGAGTTTTGTGTATAGCAGCAATGAAAAGTGCTATAGAAATTCCGCTCTTTTGCCATAAAAAAGGAGTTATGTATCTCATGAAAATAAATAAGAACCATTTTTTATATGTTTTAGCTTCTGTGGCAGTTTTGCTCTTCGTTGCTTACTCTATTGTTGCCGCAGAAAACCCCGTCGAGCCTTGGGCTGTTTCCCAAAATCCTGAACAAAGGGATTTCCCCTCTATTCACATTATAACCGGTTTGGATCCCTTTAATGTAGATAGGGTGTTTTGGCATCCGGGCGTTGTATCTGTGAGCGGCAGTGCAAATGCAGAATACAACTTTAATCCCGTAATGGCGCAAATACGTGGTCGAGGCCATTCCAGTTGGATTAACTTTCCGGAAAAACGCCCGCTACGTATAAGGTTTGATACACCACAACCCATGTTTGGCACACAATACCAGGCTAGAGACTGGACACTTATCGCAAACCATTCCGACATGTCGCTTATGCGTAACTTTTCCGCTTATTACTTTGCATCTTTGTTGGATGGCTTGGCTTTTTCTTCAATAGCAGTACCTGTTCATCTTTATATTAACGGAGAGTATGTGGGAGTTTATAATTTGAGCGACCAAATACACGTTGCTTATGGACGTGTTTCCCTTGTTGCAGATGAAAATCCGCAAATCAGCGAATATTTGCTTGAGCTAGATTTTCGTGTTTATAGGGACAACGAGGAAGGTTTGGACTTTTTTAGGGTAAACACTTTTACCGATCAATATGCAAGAGATTTTCTTTACGATGTGGCTTTTCCGGGCGGAAGTGTGCGAACAGCCGCTCATGTAGAATACGCAAAGAATTTCATTACAAACGTAAGTATGGCTTTTCATAGCAGAAACTTTGAGGAAATAGAAAGACTGGTAGACTTGCCCAGTTTGATAGATTTTTACCTCGTTAATGAGTTTTTTTTGAACGGGGACGTAGGTTGGGCAAGCACCAGATTGCAAATAAAAGGGCAAGGAGAATCTCGCAGACTCTACATGGGTCCTGTTTGGGATTTTGACATAGCAGCGGGAATAAGAAGCGATTGGTTAAACGATCTCACACCATATGGGTTGGGTACTCACAACTCGCATTATTGGTTTTGGAATCTTATAAACACCCCGGAGCTTTTGGATATGGTCGCTGTACGTTGGAACGAGGTAGGTTACGCTGCTGCCGTTCAAACTATAAACAGGATAAACTATATGGCTACTTATTACAATGCAGCTTTTTTGCGTAATTTTGAGCTTCATCCAATTTTAGGGGAGATAATATTTCCTCACAGAGAGGAAATGGCAGAGCTTGACACTTTCGATAAACACGTGTATTATTTAATAGACTTCCTTTCAAGAAGAGCTACTTGGCTTACCTATTTCTTCACATATGAGTATGTTTACTAAAAGACCTAGGTTTATAATCGCATTGGAAGGTATAGATGGCTCCGGCAAAACGACCCAGTGCAAATTGTTGCGAAACTATTTAAAAACGCAAGGCATAAAAGCGAGAGCTATAGGCAGGCGCTTTATAGGCTCTACCCTTCTTACTCTTATATGCAAAACAGATGTAATTATTGCTGATAAATACACTTATACGATTAAAGTTTATTTTTGTCACAAAGGCATTAAAAGTAAGCTGTTTAACGGCTTGTTTAACTTTTTGCCTAAGCCAAATATAGTGTTTTATTTGAATGCAGATGCTAGCTTAGCTTTGGAAAGGATTGCTTCAAGAGCAAAAAAACGGGGCAAATACGAAACCGAAGAAGGCCTGTTGATTTTTGCTCAAGGTTACGATACTTTGTTTAGTGAGAGTTGTAACATGGTCTATAAACTAAACGCCTTTGAATCGGTAGAGCAAATTCACGAAAAAATAGCCCACATCACATTGTTACAGCTATTTGACTTTAAAACGGAACATTGAAGTAGAAAGAAAGCGGAAAGTAGAAATTAGGGTGACACGCCCTAAAGCAAAAATATAAAAAGGAGCAGGCATATAATGAACAAAAATACGGCAATAAACAGGCTAATAGATCATACATTGCTAAAACCCACTGCCACAAAAGAAGAGATAATAAATCTTTGCAAAGAAGCAAAGGACAATAACTTTATTTCTGTTTGTGTAAATGCTAGCTATGTTGGCTTATGCAGCGATTTATTGAGGGGTTTCGATGTGAAAGTTTGTACTGTTGTTGGTTTTCCCCTCGGGGCTACAACAACGGCAACAAAGGTTTTTGAAGCAACAGAAGCCATAGAAAACGGTGCTACTGAAATAGATATGGTCATAAATAACGGTGCGTTAAAGTCTGGCAATTGGGATTATGTTAAAAAAGATATAAAACATATTGCTGAGGCTGTGCAAACAAAAGGCGCTTTGCTAAAAGTTATAATAGAAACATGTTTGCTGACGGACGAAGAAAAAGTTCATGTATGTGAAATATGCAAGGAGATCGGCGTAGATTTCGTTAAAACATCTACCGGGTTTTCTACAAGTGGTGCAACAGTCGAAGATGTCGCTCTAATGCGTAAAACCGTAGGTTCAGACATGGGTGTAAAGGCTTCCGGTGGTGTGAGGGATGCAAAAACCGCCAAAGAAATGATAGAAGCCGGTGCAACAAGGCTGGGGACTAGCTCCGGTGTTGCGATAATGGAGGGCGGCAGCACTGCAAATAATTATTAAGTAAAGATATTATGAAATTTGAAAAATACCAGTTATTACTATAGCAAATTAACTTTTCTGATTTAAAATGGACAATGAAAAGTTAATTTGCTTTCCTTAATTCAGCACTTTGCAATTTTGTAACATAGGGGTTGCTCAATTGTAATAAAAATGTTATAATTCTCTAAAGCTCGTTAAGGCGTTAAAGCATGATAAAGCCCTTGGGTTTGTTATATCGCAAAGCGGAGGTAATATGGAACAACTGGTTATAAATGGTGGTAAACCCCTTAGAGGAACTGTAAATGTTAACGGTGCAAAAAATGCTGCTTTGGCAATTTTGCCCGCTGTTATTTTATCAGAAGGTATCAGTACAATAGACAATTTGCCGGGTATAGAAGATATTAAAAATCTTGTGCAAATATTTGAAAATTTGGGTGCACAATGCACATTTTCCGATAAGCATACATTAACGATTGACGCATCTACCGTAAACAGCCGTAGAGCTTCCTATGGAGCAGTAAAGAGAATCCGTGCTTCTTACTATTTGTTGGGAGCTTTACTGGGCCGTTTTAATGAAGCAGAGGTGGCTATGCCCGGTGGATGTAATTTTGGTCAAAGACCTATAGACCAGCACATAAAGGGTTTTATGGCACTGGGAGCAAAGGTTGCTATAAACCACGGCATGGTGCGCCTCAAAGCTGAAAAGCTCGTTGGCACAAACATTTACTTAGATGTAGTCAGTGTTGGAGCAACGATAAATATAATGATTGCCGCAGCTCGTGCAGAGGGTACAACAATAATAGAAAACGCAGCAAAAGAACCCCATGTGGTAGACACAGCCAACTTCCTTAACATGATGGGTGCTAACATAAAAGGTGCAGGCACGGACCTTATACGTATTTCCGGCGTTAACAAGCTGTTTGGGGGCAGTTACACCATTATCCCCGACCAAATAGAGGCGGGTACATATATGATAATCGCCGCCGCCACAAAAGGCACGGTTAGAGTACAAAATGTTATTCCGAAACACATGGATTCCCTAACCGCAAAACTTACCGAAATGAAATGTATAATAAAAGAAGGGGAAGATTATATAGAGGTGTTTGGACCGGAACGATTGATGCCCACCAATGTTAAAACCATGGTATACCCTGGTTTTCCAACAGATCTGCAACCCCAAATAATCGCACTTTTGGCTTGTGCTCAGGGGACTGGTATTGTAACCGAAAACGTGTGGGAAAACCGCTTTCAATACGTAAATGAGTTAAAACGGCTTGGCTGTAATATTACGGTAGAGGGTCGTGTGGCTGTTGTGAAAGGACCTGCAACACTTAGCGGTGCAGAGGTTCATGCACCGGATTTGCGAGCGGGAGCTGCTCTTGTTGTGGCAGGTCTTGCCGCAAAAGGCACAACAACAATAATGAATGCAAAACAAATCAACCGAGGCTACGAAGATATAGAGGGCAAACTTAGCGGACTTGGTGCGGATATACGCAAAATAAATGCCTAGAACACACATTATTTGCTTGGGCAAGTTAAAAGAACAGTATTTAAAAGATGCAGTATCTGAATATACAAAGAGGTTGGGGAAATACACAAATCTCACAATTTCGGAACTTGCACACCAAAAAACTGCTCCGAATCTCAGCCCATCCGAAACAGAAATCGTTAAAATAAAAGAAGGGGAAAGGGTATTAACCAAGCTGGCACAGCTAAAGGGTTACACCGTTTTTCCCTTGGCTTTGTGTGGCAAAAATGTTACAAGCCAAGAGTTTGCAATGCTAATAAACCAAAATCCGCAAAGTGTGTTTATAATAGGTGCAAGCCACGGTCTTTCCAAAGATGTACTCGCTACAGGCAGCCCTATAAGTTTTTCTTCCTTAACATTCTCTCATCAAATAATGCGTATAATTTTACTGGAACAAATTTATAGGGGCTACAAAATTTTAAACAACGAACCCTATCATAAATAGAGTATTTTGATCATTCTTGATAGTTATCCAAAAAACTTTTACGCTCCCCACCACTGCGGTAACCCACAACAGCATCCAAATTAATGTTTTCCAAACCGTTAAAAATATTCTGCTTTATTTCCGGATTAATTGTATTCAGGATTTTAAGCAGATTTTTTATTTCTTTTCTTTTGCCGGTTTGCAAAATGGGGCGTGTGCCTAGTATATGGCTGTTAAGCACTTTTTTTGCAAATTCCAACGATTCGTCTACACCGTCTATCTCACAGGCATCGTTAAGGGGACATGCACAATTAATAAATTTTAAGTTGTTATAATTACGCCAAGCAATTATGCTCTCCTCTTTAACGTGGTAAAGGGGTCTGATGAGTTCCATTCCTTCAAAATTTCGGGAACGCAGCTTTGGCATCATTGTTTTGGTTTCGGCACCATAAAACAAATTTAGCATTATTGTTTCTATAACGTCGTCTTGGTGATGCCCCAGCGCTATTTTGTTGCAACCCAAATCTTTTGCACCGCTGTACAAATGGCCGCGCCGCATACGGGCACAAAGATAACACGGATCTCCATCTACCTGTTTTACAATATCAAAAATATGGGTTTGAAAGCGTTCCAAGGGTATTCGCATAACCTCTGCATTTTGTTCCACCACCGCAAGGGTGGAAATATCGTAGCCGGGGTCCGCCAACATAAATTTAAGTTCAAAACTGATTTCGCCATGACGCTGTATTTCCTGCAAACATTTCGCCAAAAGAATAGAGTCCTTGCCGCCACTCACACATACACAAATCTTATCACCTTCACATATCATTTCGTATTTTTTTACTGCTTTTACAAAATTGCTCCATATCTCTTTGCGATATTTTTTTATTATGCTGCGTTCTATATTAACCACCATAGGTTCGGGGGACATATGTTTTCGTCCTTTCGCTGCTAGCCTGCCACAAATATAGAGATGCCACGCTGGCATAAGGGCTATATTTTTGTGCATATGTTTCAAAAACTTTGCGAGAAATATCATCTAAATTGTAAAGAAATTTCATTCCGCGTTTTATGGCTAAATCATCGTAGCTGATAATGTCCATGCGGTTAAGTGAGAAAATAAGCAACATTTGGGCAGTCCACTTCCCCACCCCCTGTAGAGAACACAGGGCTTTGATTATTTCAGTATCAGACATTTGGCTAAATTTTTCTATGTAGATATCTCCCATTACGACCGCCAGAGCAGCACCTTTTATATACCCCGCTTTTTTCATTGACATGCCGCATTTTTGTATATCTTCTTGAGATAATGCGTGTATTGATTGTGGTTCAATAGACCCGGCAAGCTGTTCTAAACGCTTAAAAACAGTGGAAGCGGCAACCGATGATATTTGTTGCCCCACAATGCTGTCTATAAGTGTTTCAAATATGTTAGGGTTAGTTTGCCTTTGCAATTTTCCCGTTTGTTTTATAAAATCCCCCAAAACAGGGCAAGCATCTGTTAAGTGGTCAACAGCGACATTGTCAAACTCAAAATAGTTCATAGTATAAAGTATCTCCATACAAAAAAGACAAAAACAGACTTCCTCCGAAAAGGAAGCCTGGGATAAATTATCGCTTAGAGAACTGAGGTGCTCTCCTTGCACCTTTAAGACCGTATTTTTTGCGTTCTTTCATGCGAGGGTCTCTGGTTAAAAAGCCTGCTTTTTTTAGTGCCGGCCTAAAGTCTACATCAGCTTCCAACAAAGCACGAGAAATACCGTGGCGTATGGCACCTGCCTGTCCCGTACTACCACCGCCAAAAACGTTCACTCTTACATCAAACTTGCCAATGGTAGATGTAAGCTCCAGTGGTTGACGAATTATTAATTTCAGGGTTTCCATCCCAAAATAATCGTCTATATCCCGCTTGTTAACTGTTATTTTGCCGGTACCCGGTATAAGATACACCCTGGCAACAGAGCTTTTGCGTCTGCCTGTTCCGTAATATCTGGCTTGCATTTGTGTTCTCCTTTCTATTTCTTCCTAATCTAGTATTTTATTTCCAATACTTGTGGTTTTTGGGCTTGGTGTCCGTGTTCCGAGCCACTGTAAACTTTTAGCTTTTTGAGCATCTGTGCACCCAGCGCCTTTTTAGGAAGCATACCCTTTACCGCATGGGTAATTACGTATGTAGGTTTTTTTTGCTGCATAACTTTTAATGTTATTGCTTTAAGACCCCCGGGATAACCTGTGTGGCGACGGTAAAGTTTTTGGTCGAGCTTTTTGCCGGTCACTTTTATTTTGTCTGCATTTATAACTATTACATAATCGCCTGTGTCTAGATGGGGGGTATAGATTGGCTTGTGCTTGCCTTTTAGTATTTTTGCAATTTCAGATGAAAGGCGGCCAAGAGTGTGATTTGTGGCATCTACTATATACCAACTACGTTCTATTTCCTTTGCTTTCACGGTATAAGTTGTTCTCATAATTTTTTCTGTTTCCTCTCTATTTCCTCTGTTTAGGGTTTTGCCGGGGCTAAGGGCTTTTACCCAAAGTAGACTAACTATAGCAGAAATGTTCCAAAATGTCAATGTTTTTTGTATCTGCAAAATTTTTGTCAAGAAAGTCTTTTAGGGTTTTCCAAGCCAATTCCAAGTACACACAAACCGCTGTATTGCCCCTTCCACCCCCTAATTCTCCTCCTCTAGCTCCTCGTATAATTTCAATAAATCATGCTCCAGCTTCTCTTTGTTTTCATAAATCTCTGCAAGCCGAGCATGGTCTGTTGTTTGGTTTAACATCTGCTCTGCATTTTCTATTTGTTTTTCTGTGTCTGCTATTTTTATTTCGATTGCTTTTATTCGGTTCTGGGCTTTTCTTTTTGCCGCTTCTTCTTGCTTTTGTTCATGATAGGACAGGTCGGTTGTTTTTTCTTTTGCGATATTTTGTTGGGTCGGGGACTTTCCTGTCGTTTTTTCTATGTAATAGTCATGATCCCCAAGAAATGTGACGATACCATCCTTGCTCAGCTCCACGATTTTTGTAGCTGTTTTATTAATAAAATAGCGATCATGGGATATAAAAAGGCAAGTGCCGGAAAATCTCTGCAATGCCTCCTCTAAAATTTCCTTTGAAATAATATCCAAATGGTTTGTTGGTTCGTCCAACATAAGAAAGTTGCAGCCACTTAGAGTGATTTTTGCCAAAAGCACCTTTGCCTTTTCTCCACCGGACAGGCTGTCAATTATTTTATACACATCATCTCCCGTAAAAGTAAACGATGCCAGGGCATTGCGTACCTCCACATTTTTGAGTTGGGGGTATGTGCTGTGGATTTCCTCCATTACCGTGTTGTTAAGATTTAGCCCCTGCTCCTGATGTTGCTCATAATAGGCAGTTGTAACTTTTGTTCCAAATGTAGCGGTGCCTATATGATCTGCATTGCCCAATATAGCCCTAAACATGGTACTCTTGCCAATACCAACGGGACCGATAAGAGCTACCCTCTCCCCTCGCTTTATATCCAAATTTATTGGAGAAAAAAGTTCCGGAACAGAAAAGTTACGCAATGTCAGCACGTCGCTGCCACTTGTTTGGGTAGGAACAATATTAAGACGCAAGGAATGTGGAGCCGCCATGGGGGCATCTAACCGCTCAATTTTATCCAAAGCCTTTTCTTTGCTTCTGGCTCGCTTTACAGATTTTTCACGGTTAAAAGATTTAAGTAACTTGATAGATTCCTCCATAGCTTTTATTTCTCGCTGTTGGTTTTGGTAGTGATGAAGGGCTATCGCTTGCTGTTCCTGTTTTTTAAGTACATAGGCATCGTAATTGCCCTTATATGTGGTTGTTGTTCCATGCTCCATTTCCACTATTTTTGTGGCAATGCGGTTAATAAAATAACGGTCATGAGAAATTACAACAACTGCCCCATTATAGTCTGACAAAAAAACCTCGAGCCAAGCTACAGATTTTAAATCAAGATGGTTCGTTGGTTCATCCAACAGGAGCAGGGCGTTATCACCAAGAAGCAGGCGTGCCATTGACAATGTAGTTTTTTGCCCGCCAGAAAGCTGACCAACAGGAATGTCTTCCTGAAAGCCAAGACCCTTTATAACGCCCTGCAAACGGCTTTTATAAATATAACCACCGGCATTTTCGTATTCCCGGTGCAGTGTATCATATTGGTTGAGCAATTCTTTTTGCTGTGCTGTACCTTTAGATATTTCTTCTGTTAGTGTGTCAAGCCGAGATTCCATTTCTATTATATCATTAAAAGCGAGCGAAAGCTCCTGATACACAGTATTTTCTAAATTGGGCAAACTCTGGCTAAGGTATCCCAGTGTCGTATCTTTTTTTAATGCAATATGCCCACTGTCCGGAGTTAGCTCCCCCGTTATTATTTTAAACAGGGTGCTTTTGCCGGCTCCGTTTACACCAATAAGACCAATTTTCTCCTTTTCAGCAATAGCAAAGGTTGCGTTTTTTATTACATCATATGTAAAAGATTTTTTTATTTGCGATAGAGAAAGTAACATTTTTTACTCCCACTCAATAGTACCCGGCGGCTTGTTCGTAATATCGCAAACAACTCGTGTTACCTCTCTTATCTCTGTTGTTATACGTTTAGATATTATATCCAAAACATGATATGGCACTTTTGTCCAAGTTGCCGTTATTGCATTTTCGCTTCCAACAACCCGCACAGCAATCACATTACCATATGTCCTCTTATCATCTACTATACCTACAGCAAGAGAGTTTGTCAGTATGGCAAAATATTGCCAAACTGTTTTGCCCATATCGGCATTTTCGATTTCTGTCGTTACAATATGGTCAGCTTTTCGTAAAATTTCAATTTTTTCGTCGGTTACTTCACCTAATATCCGTACAGCAAGGCCGGGACCGGGAAAAGGTTGCCGATAAACAATGTTTTGGGGCATCCCAAGAGAATCCCCCAATGCTCGCACATCCTCTTTAAAAAGCTCCCTTAACGGTTCGATTATTTCTTCAAAATCGACAACATCGGGTAGGCCGCCCACATTGTGGTGGCTTTTTATAAGCTCCGATGTTTCTGTTCCGCTTTCCAACACATCCGGGTAAATTGTGCCTTGTGCAAAATAGTCTACGTGACCTATTTTTTTTGCCTCTTCCTCGAAAATTCGGACAAACTCCTCACCAATTACTTTGCGTTTTTCCTCCGGGTCGGTTATTCCTTTTAGCTTTGCCAAAAAACGGTCTTTGGCATTTATCCTAATAAAATTTGCACCGTATTGGCGTGCAAAAAGCTCCTCTACATGATCGCCTTCTTTGTAGCGCATAAGCCCGGTGTCAACAAAAACACAAGTTAAGTTTGCACCAATTGCCTTGTGGAGTAAAACCCCCGAAACAGAAGAGTCTACACCTCCGGAAAGGGCAAGCAAAACCTTTTTGTCACCTATTTTTTCTTTCATTTCAGCAATTTTGCTTTCTGCAAGTTGTATAACCATATTATATTATACTCCTATATAGCAAATCCTCTTAGTGCAGTCCTTTTTAAAAATATCACTAAGCGGATTCGCTTCCTCAATTCGCCAGTTCCAAAAAATTATAAGGACGATGAAATACGGAACTGCTATACTACGTGCGTTATGCTGTGGGGGCGGCTTTCTTTCATTCCTGCATCTGTTATTATTGTGAATTCACTGTTTGTACGCAATTCTTCTATTGTGGAAGAACCGCTATAACCCATGCCGCTTCGCAACCCCCCCAACAATTGATAGAGAGTGTCTTTTACAGCACCTTTAAATGGAGTTAAAGCCTCCACGCCCTCCGCCACAAACTTTGCTGCGCCTTCTTGGTTGTATCGGTCGCCACTACCCTTGTTCATTGCACCTTCCGAACCCATACCCCTGTAGGACATATATTTAATACCGTCGTGCAAAACAACTTCTGTGGGGCATTCGCTGTGGCCTGCCAACAGGCTTCCCAACATACAGACCCATGCCCCTGCTCCAAGTGCTTTTGTTATATCACCACTATGTTTTATGCCCCCATCACCAATAACGGGTATACCATAAGGCAGAGCCTCACAAGCACACTCAAAAATGGCGGTTATTTGGGGAACGCCCACACCAGATACAATACGGGTTGTGCAAATAGAGCCGGGTCCAATACCTACTTTCACCGCATCTGCTCCTGCTTCTATCAGGGCTTTTGTTCCTTTTGCGGTTGCCACATTGCCTGCCACCACATCTATATTAGGGTATGCTTTTTTTACTGCCAAAATGGCTTTTATTACATTAGCGGAATGACCATGTGCGCTATCTATAACAAGTACGTCAGCACCGGAATCAACAAGAGCTTGCACTCGTTTTTCGGTATCAGAAGAAACCCCAACACCGGCTCCGACAAGGAGCTTGCGGTTTTTGCAAAGAGCGGCATTTGGGTTGGTGTTCAAATCCACTGTAGTTTCTTTTACTTTTTTAATTTGGGTAGATTGAGCTTCTATTGACATGTTTTTGTGTATAATGCCAATGCCACCGCAATTTGCCATTGCGATAGCCATGGGTAACTCTGTTACTGTATCCATGGCAGCACTCATCAACGGTATGTTTAGCTTAATATTCTTTGTTAAATGTGTAGCCAAATCTACTTGCCCCGGAAGTACATGGGACTCTTGTGGGATTAATAACACATCATCAAAGGATAGCCCTTTTTCTTTCTTGAATGTTGCCATTAGTTCACCGTTATCTCAAACCTACTCATATCTAATCATAAGTGTCTAAACCTGATTAGTGATGTTGAGTTCCCGCTTCATAGAGGTGACTGTTTCCACTAACTCTCCACAGGCTGACACCGTGTAACTCACGGCGTAATTTTTTAAATTAATTGCAGCGTTTATATCCCTATCGTGACTTATTGTGCAATTAGGACATGTCCAATCACGCATTGATAGATTTAGTTCGGCATATTTATTTCCGCAATTAGAGCAGGTTTTGCTGGATGGATAAAACCTATCCGCAATGACAACGTGTCCCCCTTTCATTTTTGATTTATACTCAATCTGTCTGCGAAACTCAAAGAAACTCATATCCAACACAGCACGGGCAAGTCTGTGGTTTTTGGACATTCCCGACACATTTAAATCCTCAATGCCGATTGTTCCGTATTTTTCTGCAAGCATTGTTGTGAGTTTATGGGTTTCATCGTTTCGTATGTTTGCTATTCTTGCGTGAAGTTTTGACAACTTCATTTTTGCTTTGCGAAAGTTTTTTGACTTTTTCTCGCCTTTCTTTGCACCTTGCTTTCTTGACAAAGATTTATTAACTCGGCGCAAACGTGACAATAAAGCTTTATGCGGTTTTGCACCTGAAATTTTTGTGCCATCTGACAATGTTGCCAGTTCTTTAACACCTAAATCAACTCCAACAGCTTGGCTTTCACTGTTATGAATAGGTATAGACTCCGGAATTTCAACTTGCACAGAAACAAACCACCTATCGGCCCTGCGACTTATTACTGCACCCATTATTTTGCCGTTAAAACGCAACTTCTCTGTCATTCGTACATATCCAAGATTAGGTATGCGGATTGTTTTTTCTTTTATAGAAAATTGGTCGTTTGATATTCCAAAACTATCTTTTTGCCCCTTTTTCTTGAATTTCGGAAATTCAGCACGTTTCGCAAAAAAGTTTTGATATGCTTTGCCTAAATCCATTATAGCAAGTTGTGGGGAACACTTTGTAACCTCCATCATCCAAGGATATTCTGTACGTTTTATAGCGTTTAATTCTTTACGTAATTTAGCTTCTGTTACTTTTTCTCCTGCTTCATATTGCTTTTTCCATCTATCCAAAGCCCAATTATAAGCAAAACGAGCCACTCCACATGCTTTTGCAAAATATGTTGATTGCTTATTAGTGGGGTCAAGTTGTATCTTATGTGCAAGTATCATAATTTATCTGCCGCCTCCACAACTTGTTTTACCTCTTCAAGTAATTTTTTGTTTTTGCGGCTTCTTGAACCATATAGACGAGCAGAGAATACTGTTATAATTTCCAACACATCTTTTGCTAAATCTTCTTCAAATGTGGTATCCTCTCCTTGATTCAGTATAACAACTTCTACTTGTTTCGCTTCGCAAATTGCAAATATCAACTCTGCACCAAAACGCAGCAAACTATCTTTATGTGCGATAACAAGCCTTGCGACTTTTTCGGATAAAATATCATTAATCAGACGCTTTAAGCCCTTTTTGTGATAATTCATTCCTGAACCTAAGTCGCTGATTATTTCAAAAGTCCAGCCCTGCCTTGCACAATAAAGCTCCAAAACTTGCTTTTGTCGTTCCAAATCTGCCTTCTGATCGTAACTTGATACACGTGCATAAGCAACAGTTTTCTTTGATTCTTGTATAGATTCTCTAAATAATTCAGGTTTCAGCTTTGAAATATCATAGCGGCGATGTCCAGACGCTGTTTTTTCGGGCTCAAGCCTCCCTGCCTTGTCCCACCTTCTCAACGTCGATATTGACACACCTAATATTTTAGACGCTTCACCTATTGTTACCAACCTGTTCATATTGGATATTATTGCATAGATTTAGTAATATGTCAAGAAAACTGCTCAAACCCTTATATAGCACTTAACTTTTCATCGGCAAATATACTTACCTTTCCCATCGGTGGTTGCTGCAGAAGAGAAACCTTTGAATTTCTGCTACAGAAGTTTCCCTTCTGCACTATATAGCCGATTAACCTAATTTTTACTAAAGATCTTTATGATCTTTATGATTTTTAAGTTAAACCGCTGTGATTAGTCATCGAATGCAATCACCAGTTCTTGTTGTTCTTCTACTTTACCTTCTTCTGCCTTAGGTTCTTCCGTTTTTTTAGTAGCCCTTTTTCTGGGTTTTTTTTCTTCTGTTGCTTCCGTTGTTTCTGTTGTTTCCGTTATTCCTTTTGTCTCTGCTGTTTGAGTTATTTCTTTTGCACCATCTTCAATCCACTGTATTGGCGGGATTTCAAAATGGTTTCTAATTTGATTTTCTAAATCAAAGCTAAATTTGGGGTTTTCTTTAAAATATTTTTTTGCTGTTTCTCGTCCTTGCCCAATTTTTGTTTCACCCATCGAGTACCAGGAGCCGCTTTTTGTCACAAGTTTAAGCTCCGCTCCAATGTCAATAAGCTCCCCCTCTTTTGAAATGCCTTCTCCAAACATTATGTCAAACTCGTGAGTTCTGAAAGGGGGGGCAAGTTTGTTCTTAGCTATTTTTGCTCTGGTTCTGTTGCCTAGCACTTCTTCGCTACCCTTTATTGCCTCTATGCGGCGAATATCTATACGAACGGATGAGTAAAATTTTAGAGCACGCCCCCCCGTTGTGGTTTCGTTACCTCCATAGCTCATTGTGCCGATTTTTTCTCTTAGCTGATTAATGAAAATAACGGTGCAATCTGTTCTGTGAGCAATCCCCGTCATCTTCCTTAGAGCTTGGCTCATAAGACGAGCCTGTAAACCCATATGACTGTCACCCATATCGCCATCTATCTCAGCCCTAGGCACAAGAGCCGCTACGGAATCTATAACAATTGTATTTATAGCCCCGGAGCGCACCATCTGTTCGGCGATTTCTAGTGCTTGCTCTCCATCGTCCGGTTGGGATATATAGAGTTCTTCTATGTTTACACCTAGCTTTTTTGCATAAACCGGATCCAGCGCGTGTTCCGCATCTATAAAGCTGACAACTCCTCCCCGTTTTTGGGATTCCGCTAATATATGAAGGGCAATCGTCGTCTTTCCGGAAGACTCCGGCCCGTATATTTCTATAATACGCCCTCCGGGAACCCCACCAATACCCAAAGCTATATCCAATCCCAAACAGCCGGTGGGAGTAACTCTAATATCTTTGTTTTTGGTGCTGACCCCTAGCTTCATTACTGTACCTTTGCCGAAATCCTTTTCGAGTTTTGCCAAGGTAGTTTCTAAAGCCTGGGCTTTATCTTCTTCCGTTAATATATCATAATTTATTGTGTTTTTTGTGTCTTTTTTTGCCATGTGTTTATCTCCTTGCGTAGCGTTTCCAACAAATTTGTGGCAACTTGGCTACGTACCCTGGCTCTGTTGCCAAGGGTAGTGTGTTTTATTGTTTTTACATAATCCCCCATTGCGACAGATATATAGGCAATGCCCTGGTTTTCGGTTTGGGTTTGAGCAAATCCCGTTGTAGATATGCCAATACTTGCACCGCTTATATTAGCGATATTTTTTGCCATTTCGGTTGCTGTTTCTTCGCTAATTGCACCATATTTGTCTAGGGTTTCTTGTTTTACCAATCCCCTGTTCACTTTTGAACTATTAGTGTATGCAACGATTCCCTCTATAACAGCGTTGGAAGCCCCGGCTACATTTATGAGCCGAGATATAACCATCCCCCCCGTGATAGATTCTGCAACGGCAACCGTAAGTTTATTTTCCAACAGGGCATTTATTACAGCTTCTTCCAAAGTGATATTATCTTCACCAAAAATATGTTTGCCCAGGCGGGCATACAATTCATTTTTTAGGGGAACGATAAGTGCGTGGGCTTCTTCTTCTGTGGCAGCGTTGGCAGTTATGCGAAAAGCCACTCCGCCTCCACTTTTTGCATATGGGGCAATAGTGGGGTTTTTCTGGGTTGTTATAAGGTCTTTTAATGCATATTCTGCACTACTTTCCCCAATCCCTCCCATATTTATTGTTTTTGAAACAATACACTGCCCGGAGCGGTTTTTGAGGTAAGGCACAAGAGAAATCCACATATTTTTGAGTTCTTCCGGGGGGCCGGGCAAAATAATGAGGGTTTTTCCCTTTTCTTCTATTATGCTTCCTGGTGCCAAACCGTTTGTGTTTACAAGAACCTTTGCCCCCTCCACTATTTGGGCTTGGGCTTTTGCATCTTCTGTAGCCAAAATATCTCGCTTTGTAAAAAAATCCACTATTCTGTCCAGGCTTTCTTTGTGAAAAACAACGTCGCGACCCATTACATCTGCCGCTACTTGCACTGTAATATCATCCATCGTCGGACCCAAGCCACCGGTCGTTATCAAAATATCGGAACGACCAAGAGCGAGTTCCATTGCGTCTTTTACCCTTTTATAATTGTCCCCAACAGTGCTATGGTGATATACAGAAATACCAAGCCCTGCCAGCTCTTGAGACAAAAAATGTGCGTTTGTGTTAAGTGTGTCCCCTAATAAAATTTCTGTTCCTATTGCCAAAATTTCGCTACTCATACATTATCCAACCTTAATATAGATAAATTTTTTGCTACGTAGTTTCCGGCAGATACTACCGTTAGTACAACAGTTAAGCCGATTAACACATTACCTAGCTGTATCAAAAGCGGATTGTTAAACATGAGCAAAAGATATATTATCATTACCATTTGAAATATGGTTTTTATCTTGCCCACTTTGTCTGCTGCCAAAATGAGATTAGACGCAGATGCCACCATACGAAATGTCATTAGTATAAAATCTCGGCTAATTATTACAATAACAACCCAAGATGGCAAAAGCCCAATTTCAACCAAGGCTACAAGAGCAGCACACACCAACAACTTATCTGCCACCGGATCTAAAAATTTACCAAAAGTAGTTATCAAGTTCTTACTGCGAGCCAAATAGCCATCTATAGCGTCTGTAATGGATGCCACAATAAAAATAGCAACGGCTATGTAGCGCCCATATGGCACAATTGACCCCAAAAGAAAAAATAAAAATATTGGTATTAAAAATATTCGTAGCACCGTAAGTTTATTTGCTATATTCAAATTTTCCCCCCTTTTTCAGATTCTAAAGCAACTCTCCCGTTAGGTCGTGGGATAGGCTGTGGGTTATTTTAACTTGCACAAAATCCCCAATCTTTATGTTTTTACAGGTACTAAAACTTAAACTGCCATCTATATCGTAACAGTCCATGTAAGTGCGGGCAAAATAAGAATTTGCACCATACCTTTTATCCACTATTGCTTCCATTACACTACCCACTTTTTCTTGTAGTTTCTGTTTGGATATTTCTTCTTGCACTTGCATTATAACGTCTTTTCGTTCGTGTTTTACCACTTCCGCTATTTGGTTTTCCATTGCCGCCGCCACAGTACCCTCTTCTCCGGAATAGGTAAAAACACCAAGCCTGTCAAAACGTATTTCTTTTATAAACTCAACTAAATCAAGAAAATGCTTTTCCTCTTCACCGGGAAACCCCACAATAAGAGTGGTACGTAGGGCAATATTGGGTACACTGCTTCGCAAATTGGCTATAATCTCCCTTATGCGAGAGCCTGTCATATTTCGTCCCATTGCTTGCAAAATTTCGGTGTGGCTATGTTGTATCGGCATATCCAAATATGGCAACACCTTTGGGTTTTTGCCCATTTCCTCTATAAGTTCTTGGGTAATATGTTCTGGGTAAGCATAAAGTATACGTAGCCAATGCAGCTCGGTTATATCGGATAGCTCTTGCAGTAGAGTGTGTAAGCTGATTTTACCATAAATATCTATACCGTAGCGAGTAGTATCTTGAGCCACAATTATTAGCTCTCGTACCCCTTGCTTTGCCAAGATTTCAGCCTCTTGTACCAAACTTTCCGTTGTGCGGCTACGGTATCTTCCTCTGATGCCGGGTATGGTGCAGTAGGTACAGTTTTGATCGCAGCCTTCCGATATTTTCAAATACGCAAAATGCTTGTTTGTTGGCTTTCGCAGCATAAACATTTCCTCCGGCATTGGAGTGTTTTTGTCTGTTAAATATGCAACTTGTTTGCCTGCCATCACTTCTTTTATAACTTGCACTATACGATTAAAGCTGGTTGTACCCACTACCGCATCTACTTCCGGCAGTTCTTCAAAAATTTCTTTTTTGTATCGCTGTGCCATACAACCTGTTACAATAAGGGCTTTGCACGCACCGCTTTTTTTGTAGGATGCCAACCGCAATATATGGTCTATCCCCTCTTTTGTGGCATCCATCAAAAAGCCGCAGGTGTTTATTATTATTACATCACTTTCATATTCTTCAGCAATAACATATCCTTCCCTTTCCACAAGTCCCAACATAATCTCGCTGTCCACAAGATTTTTGTCACAACCCAAAGATACAAAAGAAATTTTGAGGTCGGTTACAGGCAATTTATCACTATGTCTGTTATGCTGTTGGGTTATTGTCATCTTCTTCTTTTTCTTCGGTTTCGGTAAACTCGCTTTTGCCACTTTTCCTCTTCGCAAAACTCTCCTGTATTTTTGTAAGAATCCCGGGAGCCATATCTATTATTTTGTTTAGAGAATCTTGGTTTTTAACGTTTACAAGCTGCACATGAGAGGTTTTTTGGTTAACAACGATAACAGCGGAAGGTTCTATTTTTGCACCGCCACCGCCACCACCGCCTTTTCCGGGGGATTTCTCTCCGTTACCGTTATCTCCGTTCTTCTTTTTGTTGTTGCCAAAACCTGCCCCAAAACCAAATGTAACATCTATGAGGGGCAAAATAGTAGTGTCCCCTACATGTATAGGATCCCCCACCACAGTTTTTGTGCTAATAAAGTCTTCCAGTATGCTAAAAATTGTTTCTAAGTTGTTAGTTGTATCTTTCATCTTTTTTCCTTTCTAGGTTCTAACACCCATAATAAGCTGTCTGATTGGTTTTTTAAATAAAAATGCAACAAACGGCCAAACGATTTCATACAAAAACAATCTACCGTTCGCCTGTAGTTTAACATTTATTACTCTTTCAGTAAAGTTTCCCGTAATGTCTAGGTTTGATGGGGATATGGCGTGAACAACAGCCATTAACATACCCGTTCCAAATATGCCGATACCCACCTCTGCTTGCAGTGTAAAATGTTTCGGTTTTATTACTTTAAATATTTTTTTGAAAAGTTCCATCACCAAACCCATTACCAAATTTAGGGTCTCTTTTTTGCCCCATAACTCTAAAACAAGTTTGTAATAGTCCTTTATTTTTCCTTTTTTTTCTTCACTTTTTTCATTTTTGGTCGGTTCTTGAATTGGTTCAGTTGGCTCAGTTGGCTCAGTATACTCTAGGTCGGGTTCTTCCGGAACATCTGTAGCTTCTTTTTTTTGCTTTTTTTCTTTAGCTTTTAGTTTTATGCTAAAAATCCAAATGTTTGTGTTTATCCCTTCTTCGTGTTTTGTGACAGATATTTTGCAAAATAACGGTATAGCAAACAAAAATGCAAAATTCCCCTCATCTTTTGTTACAGATATTTTATAAAATATCGGTATAAAAAGCAATAGTATGAATATCGGCAAAAAAAGCATTGCTAAAATTATTGCTAAAAAAATCATCAAAAAGTTGAGGAAAAATTTGAAAAATTTCATATTTTTAAAATTCCTTTCCGAGTCCTTTGAGCTTAAAAAACATGTACCCGGCTAATGCAGTAATAACAACTACTGCCCCCAAAAAAATTGTTGCTATGGTTTGCCCGATATTTATAAAAAAAATATAAGGCACCATATTTACGAGCATATCTACATTTGGGTCAAGCAACCACAGCTGCTCATAGTCAAAAAAGAAAAATATATAGTGGAAAATATGGAAATACCGCACAAAATCTGTGTAAAAAAGCCAGCCAAGCCACAAAACAACCACCATAGTTCCAACTCCCCAAAAAAACTGCACTTTTGCCATAAGTTCAAACAGTTTGTTTTTGTAAATCCAAGCTGCCGACAGCAGAAAAAGCACAATGGATACGACAAACAGCCATCTGCCGATTTGGAAAAGCAATAGAACATCTACCATATGGTCAATCTCCCTTTGAGTAAAGAACTGACGGTACTGCCCTGCAACCGTAGCATAAATAACCAAATCGTCATATGTACCCCGCATGTAGCCCACAAGCCTGTTTGTTACAGCAAGCAAATCTTGTTGGCTAATTTGTATTAGTGCCGCCGTGTTGTGCTGTTCAAAATGGTTTGTATATGTAGACATGCTAAAGGTGGGTATATGTATAGCAATGTACAACAAAACAAGGGTTAGTGTAAAAGCGGCTGTAATAGTGACAACATATTTTAGCATTGGTTAATTTTCTCCAAAATAGTATTTGCATCGTTTTGTACCCACTGCCCCTCCGTTTTGTTCCTGAACCAGGTTAGTTGGCGTTTTGCAAAACGGCGGGTATTTTGTTTTATCTCGCTTATTGCTTGCTCCAATGTAATATCCCCGTTTATATAAGCAATTATTTCTTTGTAGCCTATACTACCCAATGGGGTAAGGTTTCGGTTATATCCCATGTTTAGCAATTCTTCCACTTCTTTTACAAGCCCCTGCCCTATCATTGTGTCTACTCGGTTGTTTATATTTTCGTAAAGCTGCTCTCTGGGCAGGTCTATCAAAAAAACTTTTGCGTTATAGGCAAGGGGTTGTTTTTTTTGTATTTCATTGTGGGCAGATATTGTTGTACCGGTTTGCTGATAGTATTCCAACCCTCGTATAAGACGAGCTGTGTTGTGGCTGTTAGCTTGCGCATATACCGGATCTACTTTTTGCAATATCTCGAAAATGTGAGTTGTTCCCTTTTTTGCGGCTAAAGCGTATAGGTCGTTTCTGTATTGGAGATTGTAACTTTTGTGATTAAAGCCTACTTTGTACAACAGTGCGTTTATATAAAAACCGCTCCCTCCCACCAAAATGGGCAACTTGCCCCTATTGTGGATGTGTGCAATAGCAGTTACTGCCATTTCTTGATATTTTGCTACAGAAAAAGGGCAGTTCGGCTCTATTACATCCACAAGATGATGGGGAATTCCACAAGTATCCTGCACCTTTGCCGTGCCAATATCCATATATTTGTACACCTGCAAAGAATCAGCAGAAACAATTTCTCCATTTAACTGCTTTGCTAATTTTATACCTAATTGAGATTTATTGCAAGCGGTTGGACCTGCTATTACTAAAAGCTCCATTGTCTAAACCTTTATTTAATCCTTTATTTAAACCCTTTTGAACATTTTTTCCATCTCATACTTACTCAACTTTACTATGGTTGGGCGGCCGTGTGGGCAGGTAAACGGTTTTTTTGTAGCCAAAAGAGAGTCTATCAGAGCTTTGGCTTCTGTCGGTGTTAGTTTGTCTCCGCCCTTTACCGCCGCTTTACATGCCAGTTTTGCGAGTTTTTCATCACCTAACTTTTCTGCGTTTCTGCTGTTTATGTTTTCCAGTATTTCTAAAAAAACATCGGGGTTTATACCCCCACCAAAAATAAAGGGTACACCACGTAGTGCCAATGCATTATGCCCCATATCTTCTATTTCAAAACCAAGTTCTGCAAAGAAATCGGAGTTTTCTTCGTATACAGTTTGCTCCGTTGGGTTTAGGGTAACTGCCACAGGGCGTAAAAGCGTCTGCGAAAGGGGTTTGCCCATTTCCATATGGACCGTTAGTTTGTCATACAAAATACGCTCGTGGGCAGCATGTTGGTCTATTAAAAACAGTGTCCCCGCTTGTTCCAATGCCCAGTATGTGTTAAAAAACAATCCGATAATTGTGTAATCCTTCAAAAAAGGAGATTCGGGATCAAGTTTAGGGTCAGTTTCGTAATCTTGCCGCTCTTGTTTTGGTGTCTCCGATAGCTTTATCTGCTCCGGATGATTGTAAACAGGGCGAGCTTCTTTTACGGCTAACTGCTTTTGTTTATCGTCATCTTTATTATCTTGTTTGTTATCTTGTTTTGGCTCATCTTTGCGGACGTTAGTAGTTTTTAACACAAAAGAAACTGGATCGGCAATTTTTTTTGTGTCGTTTGTAACGGGTGTAGCATTTTTTGCAACAAAGACAGGAGACGGTATTAGCACTGCCTCATTTAGCGTGTTGTTTACGGCTTCATATATTAGGTCATATACAACCTTGTCATCTTGAAACCTAACCTCTAGCTTTGTTGGATGTACGTTTATATCCGCAAACCTTGGATCTATATGGATTTGCAAAACATAAACAGGGAATTTGCCGATGGGCAACTTTGTTTTGTAGGCAGCTTCTACAGCACTTTGCATTAGCGGGCTTTTTATGTAGCGTCCATTAATGAAAAAATTGCCAAAAGTACGGTTAGGGCGGTTAGATGTGGGTTTAGCAATATATCCGCTTACGCCAAAAGACCCCTCTCGTTCCACCTTCAGCAAATCTTTATAATATTCTTTGCCATATATTTGGTAAATAGCCGATTTTAGCTCCCCGCCTCCATATTGCTGTTTTTTACCTTTCAACATGTAGTTAAAAGTTATTTTTGGGTTTCCGAGGGCAAATTTCTCAATTAAATCGCTTATATAACCAAACTCTGTTGGGGGTTTTTTTAAAAATTTCAATCTTGCGGGTACATTATAAAACAAATTGCGGACAATAACAGATGTGCCCGGGGCTGCTCCGACAGCGGCTTTTTTCACTATCTGTCCACCGTTAATCTCTATCAGGGTTCCCATATCGTCGTTTGGGTTGCTTGTTATTAGCTCCAATCGAGAAACCGCCGCAATAGATGACATGGCTTCTCCTCTAAAGCCGAGGGTCAGCACCGATTCCAAATCGGCTATTGTTTCTATTTTGCTTGTGGCGTGTCGCAAAAACACAGCTTCAACTTGATCAGCAGGTATTCCGCTACCGTTGTCAGACACTCGTATCAGTGATTCGTTTATCTCAACCGTTATAATCCCCGCTCCTGCATCTATTGCGTTTTCCACTAACTCTTTTACAACGGAACTTGGCCGCTCCACCACCTCCCCTGCCGCTATTTTGTTTATCATGTTGTTGTTAAGCAATTTTATTTTTTTCATAAATAATATGCCCTTTTTAAAATTCAAAAAGTTGATTTGCTTTCCTTAGTTCGACAGCTCCAAAAAAGTATAAGGACAACGAAATACGAAACTGCCACATACAACCCTTTTTCCTTTCCTATAATTATAGCATATTTCCTAAAAAATTGTAAGTGGCTCTATTTTAGAGAATGTAGCGAAAAAGTCGGCACTACACCGCTACACCCGAAATCAAAAAATGCTTGGCTTTTTCGGTAATGTCTATATATAATAATCCTTTCAAAAAAAGACAGAGGTGTTTTAGTTATCAGTGAATCAAAACCATGGTAATTTTTTCCCGAAACAACGGAGCATCTCCACGGGATATTGCACTAGTAATAGGCATATCTTTAGAGGAAGTAGAATAAATGCTCGAAGATGTATAAAAACGCACAACCGCCGCTTCATATAACGGAAGCGGCGGTTGGTTTTTTGTTTTTTGTTTCTTATTTTTACTCTATAGCACTTTTCCCGGATATTGTGACGTTTTAAAGCCCGCTATCAGGTGGACTTTAGTGACGGCTTTGTGTGGGTAAGTGTGAAAGTTGTGTTTACGTAAAAAATGGGGAAACTCAACGCAGATTATGCAAGCACGGACTTTCGTGTCAAATAAGTATTAAGCAATTTTGCTTTCTTAATTCGGCGTTTTCAAAATTGTCAAGGTATTGATACTTAATAGACAAAATGAAAGGCACAATCAAATATTGGCTTGAGTGTGCCTTTCATTATTAGAACCACTATATATTAAAATTTTTAAGCTGACTATTTCTCATATTTATTGCGGACAACAAAGAATCAGCCGACGAAATAATTGCCTGTTTCTCGTTTGCCAATACTGCATCCGTAAGCTCGTAAATTAAAGTCATAATTTTCGTTTCGATATACGTCACGTTCGGATGGGATTTTATGGGGCTTGAATTTACAGCATCGTACACCCGTTCTACTTTTCTTTTTATAGCTTTATCTTCAACCTTTTCTAAAACTCTTTTTAGTTGAGTAGTGGCGGTTTTAACGTACTCTATCTGAGGCTGTCTTTGTTCTTCAATTTCAGCCGTATGCTCATTGGTGATTAGGTGTGAAATTAGAGATATACTATATAGCCCTGCCATGCCAAGTTGAACTAATAGTGCCGCTGTATAGCTTTCAGAGGCAATCATTATAAAAATAATGCCTGTTACAAGAGCGACAGAAAAATACAACATTGATACCGAATATATGGCGAAGCCAAATACCTCAGCGCTTTTACTTTTGCGT
Organism: Defluviitaleaceae bacterium; assembly: GCA_009778165.1. Taxonomy (GTDB): domain Bacteria; phylum Bacillota; class Clostridia; order Lachnospirales; family UBA5962; genus WRKF01. Next base: position 2,981 of record WRKF01000169.1, on the reverse strand, counting down.
GTAATGTATGGTGTTGCTAATAACATAAAATACGCAAAATGGATGAACCCATAGGAAAGCCACACAGATGAATTATGCTCTGTGCCACCTAACACAAAAAAGAACACATTAAAAACAACAACAAAAATCAATTTCAAGATAAGTTTTAACGAACTCTTTTTATTTAGTTTTGAGGTTGCCTTAATTTCTGTTGTGTTGCTAAACTCGTAGAGTGTTGGCTCTTTATTCTGTTTGGGTGAATTTGAATTAATCATACCGTCTACCTCCTTACATCCTGCTCATGATTTCGGTCTTTTTTGTGTCATATTCCGATTGCTCAATTAAGCCCATATCCAACATATCTTTGAGTTTCTTCAATGTGGTTACAGGGTCATCTGTATCAGTTTTTGGAGGTGCTGCTTCCTCAGTAGGTTTTGTAACAAATCTACCTGATGGAGCAGGGGCGGTTGGAGCAGGAGCTACAGCTGATTGCATGGGGTTAAACATTTGCTGTGCCATACCTGCAAAAACATTTCCAGCAGACATGCCCATACCCAACCCAGCACCAGCAGCGGCTACACCGCCAGAGCTAGGGTTGTTGGCTAAATCGCGAAGAATGTCCTTTGATTGCTGTTTTCCCCAATCATCGCCAAGTATATCCATAACTCCCTTATCTGCGTGAGCGTTACGTATTTTAGCAATAGCATCCATCCCTATATCGTCATACCTACGACGTAACTCGTCATCGTCAATATCAAGGGCAGCAATAGAAAATCTAACTAAACTTAATCCGTAATCCTCGAATACCTCCCCAAGAAATGGCTCAACCGTTTGTGCAAACTCTTCAATACGAGCGTCAATCCCAAGTAGCTCAGTTTCAGTTTCGTTAAGCGCAAGTGTAATGCTTGACCTTATCTTGCTCTGAAATTCATTTGTAAAGTAATCGTCAAAAAGTGCTTGCTGGTCAACCGCAACAACATTATTGCCAATCATTTTGGTCAAAAACATTGTAGAATTTTCAATCGAAACCCTATAAGCACCTCGAGCACGAAGTTTTGTTGCTATGCCAAGCTGCTTATCTCGTACTTGAATGGGTGAAGTCGTACCCCATAAAATTTCAGGGCTGTGTGCTTTGCGAACAAAATACACCACACAATTAAATGTGCTAATGCCCCCAGTAAATGCATTTCGTAAACGGCTGATAAACGGATAATTTTCGGTAGACAACTTGTAAGTGCCGTTATCAAAAACTTGCTCGACAACTCCACCTTTGATAAAGATAGCTTCTTCACCTGGCATAACCACAAGTGTGGAATTGGTATTAAAATCTTCTTCTGGCTGTCGCCAAATAAGAAAATGACCTGGTCCAGAATTTTTTATTACCTCCGCCCAGTTCTTTTTGCCGCCAGCAAAAGCGGTTTCATTTGGGTTTCTGCTAAAAAGCCCCATTGTTTGTCCTCCTGTTTTAATTAGAGATCGCCCGACAGCATATACTCCTTGTTAAGATCATCATCCTCGGACATTTCTGTTTCAGGTTGCTCATCAATTTCTAAGTTCTCTATACCCATCGGCACTTCACTTAAATCTCCCACATTGGTATTAGATGGAGGGTCGGTACGGTCAGCGGCTATAGGCTGATTCAGAGCAGTGCCTATCTCTAATGCTTCGATTTGTGCATCTGGCCTAAATCTACCATCGTCATAATCTTTTCCGCCAATTTGTATTGGCAGCACTTCACCAGTTTGCTCAAAATGTTCAAGGCTTTGAGCGAACACCGATACAGATTCCGGTCGTTCGTATACTTGGTGATGAGCGGCAACCGGCTCATTCATTATACCTCGCACATGTTCGTTGGGGGCCTCGCTTGTGCCGCCACCAACTATAGCAGGTAGCGTAAAAAACCCTGCAGCAATTCTTTGTCCAGTACTCCTTTCAAGAGTTTTTGACATACTGTCTGCTCCAAAATCGGCGTTTAAATCTATCCCGTCATCTTTCGCAAGGTCGATGCCAAAATCCGCAGTGGCATTGCCTCCACTGTTTTTGATATCAAGTTTGGTGTCATTAACTATTTCATGCCCCTTTTCCATGTTGTTCACCTCTATTTTCTGAAATGGTAGCAATTTTACTTTCTTTTGAACCCTTCCGCTATTATCCGTTTTCCGTTATCGGGGCGTTCCCTAAGGGTCACCAAAAAATTATAAACTCCAACACCATCCATAAAAGTTGCAAGCTTGGAAATTGCATAGGCATTGTAGCCCTCAACGGTTAGCGAATTATCTTGCGGATATTTTCGCACTTCGATCCACTTTTCAAGCTCGGCACGAATGTCATCATGCCTCTCGAAAGATGATGCTATTTTAGCAGCTATTTTTGGCTTTTGCTTGCGTTCACTTGTCAAATAATTGATGATAGTTTCCATTGTTATGCTGCTCCTTTCAGTACGTTTAATCTATCTTTAAAACCTTGGGCATACGCCCTTGCTTCAACTTCTACCATTTGGTTTTCATAACCCTCAAAGTCTAAATCGGGAGTTATATAATTATCAAAACCCTCTTGATATTCTGCAGCTCGTGGATTGTTCGGGTCTTTTGCAGCTTGCTCTTGATAAGCATGCCACATTTCATGTGAAATTGTATCAGCGGCCTCATACGAATCATACAACATATTAACGTTTATCTCAATTATATTTGAATCGGGGCTGTAACCGCCATATGTACCATCTTCCATATCGTCACGAAAAACAATTTCAGGAGGATTTTCATTTCCAGTATCAGCGGCTACAAAATCGGCAAGGTCGGTTATGGACTGTTTCTGCTCATCAAGCGATAAATCGCCCCATTTATCTTCTTTAAAATTGTCTAACAAAGCGTCTAACTGCTCGTTATTGCCTTCGTTTAGGTCTTTGCCGATCTCCTCTGTTGCCTTTGTATTAGCAATATCGTATGCACCGCCGGCGTTGTCGTTTAGATCTACACCTTCACTTTTTGAAAGGTCGCCGCCAT
>WRKF01000168.1 GCA_009778165.1 Defluviitaleaceae bacterium | reverse complement strand
GGGGGGGGGGGGTATATAATGGTATACGTATGGCACAAAATAGCATTCGATATATGCCTGGGAGGGCCTTAAATGTCAATTTTAAGCAAAATTTTAAGTAGTATAAAAGGGAAGTTGGTGGTTTCCTTTGGTGTAATAGTTGTACTGTCTGTAGTGTTGGGGATTAGTGCCTTTGTTGTATTGGACAACTCCGGCGACCAGTTTTACAACTTAATATATGGTGGCCTCACCAGGATAACCAAAGTTTATCAGATGGAAACGCATGTATCAGATGTACACAATGGGTTTAGGGCGGTACTTTTGGGCGGTGTTACAGTAGAGGGGTACATACAGCATGTGCTTAACGCTTCAGAACAAAGCACACAGGCAAAGGATGTCCTTGTAGAAGAATGGTGGGAGAATCTACATAACGACGCATCCCTTTCTCCGGAAGAATTTGACGCATTTGCTCAAAACATGTACACATTTATAGAACTCTTTGATGAATACGTGGCTTTGGGGCAAAGACTCACAGCATACGTTTTGGAGGGGATCCCCGCCTTGCGAAATGCGGGTGAGTTGTTGAGGCTTACCCAGGTGGGTTACGAGTTGAGTGATCATATCGAAATGATGGTAGAGGCTTCCTCTTCCAGAATAGACGTTCTCCTTGCAGATTTAGAGGCATCTACTGCTTTTTGGCAAACGGCTTTTTTGGCGTTGGTAGGTTCTGTTTTGACGTTGGGTTTGGTTCTTTCCGTTGTTTCTATTCGCAGTGTCCTAAAACCAATAAACCATCTTTCCAAAGAGGCGATTAAAATTGCCAAGGGAGATTTTGACGTATACTTGCGCAACAACAAAACAGATGAGATGAGCCGTCTTTCTAACACAATAATGGATATGATTGATCCCCTTGTGGAATTGCTGCAAGATCTAAACCACATAGAGCAAGAGGCACTGGCAGGCAATCTGTACATGCGGCTACCAACAAACAAGTATTCCGGAGACTATTTAACAACTGTGAATGCTATAAACAAATCCTTGGATATTTTGGTAGACGACACTTTCGGGCTTTTGGATATCTTTAAAGAGTATGCAGACGGGAATTTTAACGCCACGTTAAGGCCATTGACAGGAGACAGTGCCATCTTTAATGATACGGCAAACAAAATGAAAAATGAACTGGTGGGCATAAAGGCAGATATAGCCACAATTATTGCTCATGGTCAGCAGGGCAATCTTTCTTTTAGGGTAGATGCAAGCCGTCACCAAGGCGACTGGGCTACTTTGCTTGGTGGGTTAAACAGCGTGTTGGAAGCGTTCACTAAACCCCTTAACGAAAGTGCCAGAGTATTGGGTGAAATAAGCCAAGGAAACCTGAGCGTTTTTGTAACAGGCAGTTACGAAGGCGAATTTGAAACCATAAAAGATGCCATAAACAGCACCGTTTCTTTTTTGAACAGTTATATCGGCGAAATAAGCAAAACTTTGGGAGCAATGTCCAAAAAGGATTTAACAGTAGGAATAGTGAGAGAGTATTTGGGAGATTTTTCAGAAATCAAGACTGCCATAAACAGCATAAACAACAATCTTAACCAAATCATAGAAGAGATAGATACTTCTGCCGAGCAAATTGCCGTGGGTGTGAGCCACATGTCCGAAACCAATATGGGGCTTGCTCAAGGCAGTGTTGAGCAAAACTCCGCCGTTGAGCAACTTAACCAATTTGTTAAAACCATGCTTACCCAAGTTAACGCTACGGCAGATAACGCACAAGCCACTAACCAACTGGCACAGCAAGCAAAAAAGAGTGCAGACACAGGCAACGAAGAAATGCGGGCAATGTTGCAATCTATGGAAGAGATGAACGCAGCAAGCGAAAACATTGCAAAAATAATAAAGGTTATAGACGATATAGCGTTCCAAACCAATCTGCTGGCTCTGAACGCTGCTGTAGAGGCTGCCCGTGCCGGGGAGCATGGGCGTGGCTTCGCTGTTGTAGCAGAAGAAGTCCGTGCACTTGCTTTGCGTAGCAAAAACGCCGCATCCGAAACTACAGCGTTAATAGAAACATCCATAGAAACAACAGATGCAAGCAGCTCTATCGCACAAAAAACCGCCAAAGCTCTGGAGCAGATAGTGGAGCAGATAAACCACATGTCTGAACGTGTGGAAGCTGTATCTTTAGCCAGTGCAGAACAGGTAGGAAGCATAAACAACATTAGCAAAAGTATCTCTCAAATAGCGCAAGTGACACATTCGAATGCTGCCACAACCCAAGAGAGTGCAAGTGTTGCTCAAGAGCTAAACGCCCAAACAGACGTTTTTAGAACTACCGTTGCAGAGTTTAAACTTAAAAAGTAAAACATAGGGCATTGCATAGCTACTTTAGAGTATTCCTGAAGCTATGCAATGCCCATCATTGCATAGCTACTTTAGCTTATTTCTGTAGCTATGCAATGCCTTTAACCACACCCACTATAGCTCCCTATGCCCAAAGTCCGTCAAAACCAACCCTGGTTTTTCGAGCAGTCTTTTTGCCTGTTCAGATGTTAGGATTTTTAGCTCTTCTACTCTCTCTTGAGAATAGCTTGAGTATTCTTGAAGGGGTGCGTCTAAAAATGCCGGATGAACATTTATCTCAAAAAAGTGATTTTGACTTTCGCAAATATAGTCGATCATTTCTTTTAGATTTTCAAAGTTAGCACCTGCCCCATAAAATTGCGGCAATAGCTCATCGGTGGTTTTTGTGCCATTATAATATTGTAGCAAATGTGAATTTCCCTCATTTGACGGCACCGCCCGCAAGGGAAGGTCATGGTTTTTCGCCAATCTTAGTGCCACTTCCAGTATTTTTTGATTTTTGCTGTGAACATAATGGTGGGAGTCTAAATGGGACGGTTCTTGACCACTTTCAAGGAACCTTGAAAATTGTGCTTCCCACTCCATATAAATTTCATCCGTTGAAACATCCGAAACTTTTTGCTCAAACACGTCCAATTTCAAAAAAAATCCGTCAGCGTCTACTAACGACGGCACTTGTTCTTTTGGCAAAATGGGTTTGGCTCCGTTTAGTGTAAGTGTTAAATGAAGCCCAATCGGCAACATAGGGCAAAGTTTTTGTGCTGCTTCCATAGCGGAAAAAAAGTGATTGCTAACCGTTAAAGCTGTAGTGGATGATACGATACCATTTTTGTATGCTTCAATTATGCCGTAGGTTACGCCGGGGGTGTAACCAAAATCATCGGCGTTTATAACCAGTTTTTTATTACGAGTCATGTATGCTCCTTGTTCTTTCGGGTATTGATAAACGAGATTATGGAAATTTAACACGTAGTTTAGTATATATTTCATTTTAAAAGTTGTCAAGTATTTTATCGCTTTTTTTGCTTGTAACATGGGCGACCATTAGTAAAAAAGTAGTATAAAGTAGTAAAAGTAGTGAAAGTAATAAAACTGCCATAGAAAGTTTAAATATTATTTGACAAAAATTGTTATAGGGTGTAGAATATATAGTGATTATACTGTTGCTAAGGGATGAAAATTGATGAGGACACCACTATGATGAAAAAAATTAGAAACATGACAATTGCAACCAGGTTAATTATTTCATTCGTTCCAATTATAATTATATTTGGCTTGGCTATAATTCAAGCCAATTACACCACATCGCACATTAATACTCTTCATAGGCACAACATTGAGTATGTGGTGGCAAGATCAAATTACATATTATACATTCAACGCGATTTTATGGCGTTTAGGCGGCTTGCCAGAGCAACCATGATGAACCCTCAGTGGCGTGAGGTAACATCTGAACATGTCAGATTAGGATACGAAAGGGAGCTTACAGAACTCCTTTACCATATTGAAGATTTGGTTCGTTCTTATCATGTATTGGTTCATGAAGACCCGAGGATGGACCCTCATCGGGAGTTCTGTATGCATACGGAACTTATGGCACACTCTCTCGAAGGGATACACAGAGTATACGACATTATTTCAGGAAGGTTCTTTTTGGCTGGCGACCACAGCTACGACGACACAAATGTAGTGCCTTTTTCTGAAGAAGTATATGATACACTGCAAGAATTGCGCATGTTATCTGTCTATGAAAGAGAAAATACTCTTGATTTGATTTACAGCACTGTTGAATCAAACATTACCATCTCTGCTATCATGACGCTTGCTTTTTTGTTGTTTGCTGTTGTTACAGCCACAATTCTTGTGAAATCCTACAAACAAAACGTACAAGATCTGGGAAAACATATAGCACTTGTTGAACAAGGGGCTTTTGAAGAAGATTGGGAGCTTGACGGCAACAACGAAATATCAAATATGTTTGCAAAGTTAACAAAGGTGTTTACAACCCTTGTAAACGAAATCGACCAAACTTCTACCGAACTAAAAAACAACAACACATCTGTCCGCATAAACACAGAGCCTTTTCAGGGTGCTTATAGCAAAACGGCTGTAGCAATAAACACATTGATAGACACAATGGTCGAATCCAAAAAAAGGGAAGTGCAGGCACTATCCCAACTGAGCATTGCGAGTGAGCGTGCGGCGGTTGTTTTTGATTATGCTCCTTTGGCAATGTCTTTTTGGACATTTCATGAGGGAACCCTTCAAATTCAAGACTTAAATAAGAGCTTTATGGAAATGTTTGGAGTAATGGACAAAGATAAACTTTTAATGGATTTTTCAAGGGATTTTTTTACACCGGAACTTCAACCTTGTGGTACACCTTCCCGTGAATATATATTAAAAAATACGCAACTAGCCGTAAAACAAGGTTCGCACAAATTCGATTTAATACATCAAGATATAAATTTAAATCCCGTGCCTTGCGAGATTTTGTGTGTTAGTGTGCGATTCCGTGAAAGCCGGGCTCTCATTTCCTATGCCACAGACATGCGAGAAATTATAGAAAGTCAAAGACAAGTAAAAGAAGCAAACGAACGCGTCGAGCTTATGCTGGATTCTACCCCTATTGCCTGTTTCCTTATCGACAAAGATTTCAATGCAATAGACTGTAACATGGAAGCAGTCAGCCTTTTTGAAATGCCCGAAAAGAAAATGTGTATACATAGCTTTGAAACCATATCTCGTTGCTCTGAATGTGTAGAGTCGAAAGACAGATGTGTTGCACACGGAAGGACTTGTGCAATCAGAAGACATTTTAATATTGCACTGGAAAAAGGTAGTTCAAAAGTCGAAGCCTCTTTACGGATACTCGAAAGTGCCACACTTATCCCTTGTGAAATAAACTATGTTAGACTTGTTTATAAAGACGATTTTGTTGTGGCTGCATATATTAGCGATATACGTATACGCAAAAAAATGATAGAAGATTCGCGAAAGCTGGAGATAGCAGAGGAAAACAACTTGGCCAAAAGCCAGTTTCTTGCCAGCATGAGCCACGAAATACGTACCCCAATGAACGCTATTTTGGGGATTACCGAAATACAATTACAGAAAACTGTAATGGATGCCGATTTAAAAGAAGCGTTTGAAAAAATTTACGTATCGGGAGATATGCTGATAGGTATCATAAACGATATTTTGGACTTATCCAAAATAGAAGCCGGCAAGATGGAAATATCTACAGAAAAATATGAGATTATTAGCCTGGTTCACGATACGGTAGTTTTGAATATGATGCGTATAGAAAGCAAGCCGATAGAGTTTAAAGTATCTCTAGAAGAAACAACACCGGTATATATGTTAGGCGATGAACTCCGTATTAAACAAATTATAAACAACGTGCTTTCCAACGGGTTCAAATATACTCATGACGGAGTTGTGGAAATGTCTGTGGGTGCAGAAGAAACAGGAAGCCCAGACGAGGTTATTTTGGTTATCGTTGTAAGTGATACGGGGCAAGGTATGTCAAAAGATCAGATAGATGTACTTTTTGAAACATATTCTCGCTTCAATCCGAAGGCTAACCGATACATTGAAGGCACAGGGCTTGGCATGAGCATTACCAAAAATATGGTTGAGCTGATGGGCGGCACAATTTCTGTAGAAAGTGAGCTTGGAAAGGGTTCTACTTTCACTATTCGCCTTCCCCAAAAAAAGGTTGACTCCGAACAGGTGGGCAAAGAGGCAATAGAGAATCTGAACAAGCTGCATCTTGGTAAACGTATGCAGACAAAACTCTCCAGGATTACATACGAACCTATGCCCTATGGAAAGGTTTTGATAGTAGACGATGTGGATATGAATATCTATGTTGCAAAAGGGCTTATGATGCCCTATGAACTGCAAATTGATTCAGCGGATAGCGGTATGGCTGCAATAGATAAAATCAAAAAAGGAAACCAATACGATGTTGTGTTTATGGATCATATGATGCCGCAGATGGATGGAATCGAAACTGTAAAACATTTGCGTGATATGGGTTATACCGCACCTATTGTGGCTTTAACCGCAAATGCTTTGACAGGGCAGGTGGAGCTTTTCCTTAAAAATGGGTTTGACGATTTTATATCTAAACCTATAGATACCCGCCAGTTAAACAGCATATTGAACAAGCTGATACGCGACAAGCAATCTCCAGAAGTTTTGGAAGCAGCACGTTCGCACGTTTCTGATGAAATTGTAAATAACAAAAGTTTTAACAACTACGTGAAAAACTCCGCAATCTATGATATGGTTTATAGAGATTTTGGGCGTAGCCAAAAGAACGTTATTTTTGAGATACGTGATGCCATTGCTGCGGAGGACTTTAAAACTGCACACTTTTTGACACACACACTAAAGGGTCTTGCCTCACTTTTGATAGACGAAACAAAACTTGTGGAACTCGCAGCGATAGTAGAGACCGCTTCTATTAAAGAAACAGCGTCACAAGATGCTGTAGATGATCTGGAAGTGGAACTAAATAACGTTTTTGATAAGATTCGTGCCAAATACGGCGATATATCGGATAATGTTGATACAGAGCTTGCTCGTGTTTCTTTAGATGTTATTAAAGCAAAGGACACATTTGATAGGCTTACCCCTCTTTTGGAAGATGAAAGGTTAGACGCTCTCAAATTATGTGAAGAGCTAAAAGAAATTCCGGAAACCGGCACGCTAATAGAGCAAATAGAAGATATGGAATTTGAGCTTGCACTGGAAACTTTGGAAAAACTCAGAAAAACTCTGGAGGTATAGAAAATAATGGCTACAAGCACAACAGAAAACAAACCGCGTGTTTTGATAATCGACGATAACCCACTAATACTCAAAACTATAGGGGCTTTGTTGGGCTCCGATTATGATATAATAATAGCGAAAACCGGTGCAAAGGGGTTGGCATCTGCACAAAAACATATCCCCGATATAATACTACTGGATATTATAATGCCGGAAATGACAGGCTTTGATGTAATCAAAATTTTGAAAGAGGAAGATACAACAAAAAATATTCCTGTGATATTTTTGTCGGGCGACGACACAACGGAAAGTATAAAAAAAGGGTTTGAGCTTGGAGCAGTAGACTATGTGGAAAAATTTCTTGTGGAAGAGGTTGTAAAGGAAAGTGTCGATAAAATTTTGAAATCTAAAATTTGAAAGAATACTAGCCGCAATCCCACCAGCTTTAGCTGGTGGGTCAAGGCGGAACTCTGCGAAATGCTATTGTTTTGTAGCAGCTCGACCGTCGTTTTCGCTTCTTCGGTGGGCATGGGCGACACATAAGTCCGCCAGGTTTGACATCTTTTGCCAATTTCAGCAGATAATAGGAGATTAAACTTTATGAAAGACGAGAAAAAAAGCCCCTTTACAGAGCCTTTAACTGTGGCTTTTGTAATTCTTATAGGCATTCTTATTGTTGTGCTTTTTCTGTTGTTGGCAGTTAGGCAAGCCGACAACCCTTTATTTGCATCCGAAAGAGATTCCAGTCAAAACAATGCTGGGCAAGAAGCCTTCACAGCCGAACTAGATGCCAGACAAAACGCCGTTATAAACCTTGCAGAAACATGGCTAACCGAAGAATTAGGGCTTGATCTGCGAACACAGCCAGTTTATTTTGATACAAGACTTGACATTAACAACACATCTGAAATTTGGCGAGTTGAAATAACTAATCCAATGATAAGGCGTATCAATGCTACTCCACAAACGAACACAATCGCCACGCTTAACATCAACCGCATTACAGGCGACATTACCGCACTGAATACAAATTTTCGCAAACAGGAAATTTATGTAAACGGGGCTAACATTACAGTAATCAACCTTACCGCAATAAGAACGGTGTTTCCAGAGCGGGAAGTTTATGTACCTGTATTCAACAGCGTTACAAATGCTATTAACATCACAATAAACGAACTGCAAGCCCAAAGAAGTGAGAATATAAGAAATCATATCGAAGGAGGAGGCACCCTGCCAGCTACTGAGCCCTTTCCCGATATTACCGAGGTTGCCGCAATAGTTGCCACAGAAATAACGCAAAAATTCAATACAAACCTTGACGGTGCAAACTTTATCATGGCTTTTACGGGCGATTTTTGGTCAATCAATGTATTGCTAAATCCTGAACAAATGCGGATAGGCGAATTGCCACATATAGCACCAGATTTTCATGCTCTCTTTGATGTTGAGTTTAACATTAACCGTATTCTTAGCTTGACCGACTTCTAAATAAGTTGATTATTGTTAGAAAATCGTTAACACTTGATAACACGTGTTCTATCTTTGGTTCTGTGCAGCATGTTATTGCACACAAACCTAAAACCGTGTGATTTTTTTCGTGAATATTGTCTCGTCAATATTTTTTGAATTTAAAAGACTTTATAGCAAACGTACTTTGAAACCGTGGATGCAGAGGGAAGCCCGTCGCCAGAGGGCGTAAGGGCGTTATGACTGATATCATTCACAGATTGAAAAGACGTTTGCTATAAAATAGAAATTTAAACCGGTGAGGTGAATCGCAAATGACAAAAGCTCCACCGTCATTTGCGGTGCATTCTGAACCGATGATTCTAAACTTTTACAAAACACTACCCTAAAGGGTAATATGTTAAACACTTCTAACTATAACTATTCCGCTTAATTCTAGCCCTTTTTAAAGTAAAATTAAGTGGAATAGCTTCCTAAATTCAGCAGTTTTAGTGTGAATTTAAAGGGCTAATTTAAAACGGAACTGCTATACAAAAATAATTTTGAAATTAACCCAAAACATGTTAAAATATTCCTATACAAGTAGAAAATCTTGATGTTGACATTCCATATAAGGGTATGCTGTATAATGGTATGACGCATATAGCAAATTAACTTTTTTAGATTCCAAAAAGTTAATTTGCTTTCCTTGGTATGGCACTTTTATTGCTTTTGAGATGGATAACCATTAGCAAAAGTGCTGTGTTTATTTGAAAAATCATTAGGAGGTGATTTATCAATGGAGCAAGTTTCGGCTTCGGCAATTAGTGCAAAGCAACAAATGGCATCAAGGTTTTTTAGGAAAGGGGTTTTCCTCGCCACGCTATCGGGGATTAGCTATGGGTTATATACTGCCTTTATAACTTTGGCTATGTCTGTTGGGATATGGGAAGACTGGTATGGCCCAAACCTGGCAGGACTCACAATGTTCACTATTGTGTATGTTATAGGAGCATTGGGTAGCTCCCTTAACTATACATTAAGTGCAGTTTGGGGAGCCGGTATTGCAGGTGCCAGAGGTAAGTTAAGAGATTTTTTTAAAAGCGTTAACTCTAAACCCGGGCGTATGATGGTGCTTGCGGCACTTGTGGGTGGGCCAATCTCTAGCACAGCGTATATTGTCGGGTTACAGTTGGCAGGTTCTATCGTTATACCCATTGCAGCACTGTGTCCTGCCATTGGTGCTATTTTGGGAAGGCTCTTTTATAAACAAAAGTTAAATTTGAGGATGCTTTTTGGTATCTCTATCTGTGTTTTTGCCAGTTTTTTGATTGGTTTGCAAAGCGTTGCACCGGATGCCCCGCCGCAAATGCTGATGGGCATACTCATCGCTTTTATTGCCGCTGTTGGTTGGGGTTTTGAGGGCTGTGTGGCAGGTTACGGCACATCCATGATAGACTACGAAGTTGGCATTTTAATACGCCAATCTGTGTCCGGTATTGTGGGGCTCTTTATACTCGTTCCGGTGTTTGCGATAATGGCGGGAGATATGGGGCTTTCTGTAAGTTTGTTAGGAGATGCCTTGTCTAGCACAAACGCTATGTTAATATTTTTTGTTAGTAGCTTTTTTACCCTATACGCTTTTAGCCTTTGGTATAAAGGCAATGCAATGTGTGGAACAGCCCTGGGGATGGCATGTAACGGCACATTTTCCTTTTGGGGACCTTTGTTTTGCTGGATAATACTAGGCGTTTTTGTTGGGCAAGAAGGCTGGAATCTTCCGTTTGTTGCATGGGTTGCCGCCGTGCTAATGTCTGTTGGCATTTTGTTTATTGCCGTGAACCCTCTAAAGCTGATCGAGAAAAGAGGTGCAGTATGAAAAGAGCGCTTAATTTTGCAGTGTTAAAGCATTTTACCCAGGTAGAGGAAGCCAGTGCAGAGGACGTAATAGAAGTTCTAAAGGACGACTATGGTGACTATAAAATGCTAAACAAAAAAGCCATTTATGAAATACTCTTAACGGGAGAGGTGAACGGTTTTTTGCAGGAATCCCGCTTTGAGCTGGATGCAAACGGGCAGTTAAGGGTCTATTATAAAGCACACCAAGAAGGGCGAGATACGATAAATAAGTATTTGCCATGATTGTGGATTCAACCCCGCATCCCGCTAGGGATGAAGTCCCCAGCGAGATGCGGGCAGCACTCACGATTTTTGGAGGGTTTTGTATGAAAAGCACAACAAATAACAATGCTTTAGGCTTTATAGAAACAATTGGCATGGTGCCTGCACTGTATGCCACCGACAAAATGCTAAAAGCGGCAGATGTAACCCTTATCGCATATGAAAACATAGGCTCTACACTGGTCGCCATAGTGATTGAAGGCGATGTGGCTGCCGTTAACACCGCAGTAGACGTAGGTGCAAAAGCAGCGGCAGAAATTGGTACGTTAAAAGCAAAAAATGTACTGCCTGCCCCAATAAAAGAAGTTTTTGATATAGCCGCTATTTATAGCATAGATAACAGGGAAAACGAAACTAACTATCCGGCACCGGCACTGGGGTTTGTAGAAATTTTTGGTATAGTGTATGTTTTGCAGTCTGTTGACGCAATGCTAAAAGCTGCCGCTGTGGAGCTAGTTGGCTTTGAAAATGTGGCATCCGGGTATATATCTGTAGTGGTAAAAGGCGATACAACTGCTTGCAAAGAGGCGGTAACCGCAGGGGTAACTGCCGCCATAAACACAGGAGCAGAAGTTTATAGTTCGGTCGTTATCACATCACCACACAAAGATTTGTGCCGAATAATAAACCGATATTCTTTAAAAAATTTATAAGGAGGTGTAGTTTATGGCTATGAGTTTTTCAGACGGATTGACAGATGCTGTAAAAAATCTATCCGGTTTGTCTATGCAAGAAAGGGAATCCTTTATTAAAAGAATTTCTGACGGTGTGGTTCAGGAATTGGCCGCACGTGAAAACAGCACGGGTTTTAAAGATATACCCAACGGTCCAACAGAGCGTCATATTTCACTAAAAGAAAACTTTTTGAAACAAATACCAACTATTACAACCTACCGAGCCAGAGCAATTACAAAAATAGCAAAAGAAAACCCGGGAATGCCCAAAATAATGCTTAGGGCTAAATGTTTCCGTTATTGTTGCGAAACAGCACCCTTGGTTATACAAGACAACGAGCTTATTGTTGGGGCGCCTAACGGTGCGCCTCGTGCCGGGGCTTTTTCTCCTGATATTGCTTGGCGCTGGCTGGAAAAAGAGATAGACACCATAGCAACCCGCCCTCAAGATCCTTTTCATATATCAGAAGAAGACAAAAAAATCATGCGAGAAGAACTTTTCCCCTTTTGGAAAGGTAAGTCTGTGGACGAGTTTTGTGAAGATCGCTACAGAGAGGCAGGTGTTTGGGAGTTGTCAGCAGAAGCATATGTTTCTGACTGCTCATATCACGCTCTAAACGGGGGAGGGGACTCTAACCCCGGTTACGATGTGATACTGATGAAAAAAGGTATGTTGGACATACAAAAAGAAGCACAGGAGCATTTGGCAAAACTGGATTATGACAACCCCGAGGATATAGAAAAAATTTATTTCTATAAGTCTGTGGTTGACACAACAGAGGGGGTGATGATTTACGCAAAAAGGCTTTCTCGATATGCGGCCGAGCTAGCAGCAAAAGAAACTGATCCAAAAAGAAAAAGAGAGCTGTCAACTATTGCCGAGGTCAACGCAAAAGTCCCCGCAAACAAACCAACAACTTTTTGGGAAGCAATCCAAGCAGTATGGACAGTCGAATCTTTGCTTGTGGTAGAAGAAAACCAAACGGGAATGTCTATAGGTCGTGTTGACCAATATATGTACCCCTTTTACAAAGCTGATATTGATTCTGGCAAGCTAACAGAATATGAGGCATTTGATCTTGCTGGTTGCATGCTGATAAAAATGTCCGAAATGATGTGGATTACCAGCGAAGGTGGCTCTAAATTTTTTGCGGGATACCAGCCGTTTGTTAATATGTGCATTGGCGGCGTTACCAGAGATGGGCGTGATGCCACAAACGAGCTGACTTATCTGCTTATGGATGCCGTAAGACATGTGAAAATATACCAACCTTCTCTAGCTGCACGTATCCACAACCGCTCTCCCCAAAAATATCTGAAAAAAATTGTAGAAGTTATCCGTGCTGGCATGGGTTTCCCCGCTTGTCATTTTGACGACACACAAATTAAGATGATGCTTTCCAAAGGTGTATCAATTGAAGATGCCAGAGATTATTGTCTAATGGGTTGTGTAGAGCCGCAAAAATCCGGTCGTTTATATCAATGGACTTCTACCGCCTATACACAATGGCCTATTTGTATAGAACTGGTGTTGAACCGTGGTGTGCCCTTGGTGTACGGCAAAAAAGTATGCCCTGATCTGGGTGAGCTAAATAGCTACAAAACATGGGAACAGTTTTATGATGCAGTAAAAGAGCAAATAAAGTACGTAACAAAACTAACAAATATTGCAACAGTAATCTCCCAAATAGTTCATAGGGAACTGGCTCCAAAGCCCCTAATGTCTATTATGTACGAAGGGTGCATGGAAAATGCAAAAGATGTTTCGGCAGGTGGTGCTATGTATAACTTTGGCCCCGGTGTAATATGGTCCGGTCTTGCTACATACACAGACTCCATGGCGGCTATCAAAAAACTTGTATTCGACGAAAAAAAATACACCCTCGAGCAGTTAAACGATGCACTAAAAGCAGACTTTGTAGGCTACGATCGAATTAAAGCCGACTGCATTAATGCACCAAAATACGGCAACGACGATGATTATGCTGACAATATTGCAGCAGATTTGGTGCATTTTACAGAAACAGAGCATCGTAAACACAAAACCCTTTTCTCTACACTAAGCCACGGCACTCTTTCCATATCTAACAACACACCTTTTGGCCAGTTAACTGGTGCTTCTGCGAACGGGCGCAATGCTTGGCAACCTCTTTCAGATGGTATAAGCCCAAGCCAAGGCGACGATAGGCAAGGGCCAACAGCCGTTATAAACAGTACAGCAAAACTGCCAAACGATAGCATGAACATTGGCATGGTGCATAATTTCAAGTTGATAGGCGGGCTTTTAGATACTCCGGAAGGCGAAAATGGTATTATTACCCTGTTACGCAGTGCTTCTATTTTGGGGATAGGCGAGCTACAGTTTAACTATGTTGACAATGAAACATTGCTAGATGCTCAAAAGAACCCGGAAAAACATCGCTCCCTTGTTGTGCGGGTGGCAGGCTATTCTGCCTTTTTTGTGGAGCTGTGCAAAGATGTGCAAGACGAAATTATAAGCCGCACAGTAATAGGGAAGGTATAGGAAAGGTATGAGCCTATGGAAAACAAAAAAAGCAAAGCACGTATATTTAATTTACAAAAATACAACACATATGACGGACCGGGCGTGAGGACTATTGTGTTTTTTAAAGGTTGCAAAATGCGTTGCAAATGGTGTTCCAATCCGGAAGGTGTAGAGAGCAAATATGCGGTAATGTATATGCAAAATATGTGCAAGCATTGCGGTAACTGTGTTCCTGTTTGCCCTGTAGGCATACATGTAATGGATAACGGCACACACAAGGTAATGAGAAATATCGATTGCCTAGGTTGTAGAAATTGCCAAAATGTTTGCTTACAAACTGCCATTGCCATATTTGGGGAAAACAAAAGCATACCCGATATGCTAGCACAAATATCAAAGGACAGGATATTTTATGACCTTTCCGGTGGTGGCGTTACATTAAGCGGCGGGGAAGTTAGCCTACAGGAAACAGCAGCAACTGCCCTTCTTTCCGCTTGCAAACAAGAAGGTATTAACACAGCAATAGAAACTTGCGGTTATGGAGAGCTTTCCTCGTTGTTGTCATTGGCACAGTTTACAGACCTGTTTTTGTATGATATTAAGCTAATGGATTCGCAAAAGCATTTTTTGTACACAGGGGTCAACAATGAAGTTATACTGGAAAACTTCAAGGAGTTAATGGGAAGAAAATACCCGATATGCGTTAGAGTCCCGCTTATAAAGGGCATTAATGACTGCACGGACAATATCAGTAAAATGGTCGATTTTTTGCTGCCTTTTAAAAGACAAGAAAATTTTAAAGGTGTAAATCTGTTGCCATACCATAAAATGAGCGTAAGCAAATATGCGGCGCTCGGGCGTGTGTATGAGCTAAAAGATGGGGATTATAGCATGACAGAGCAGCGTTTGTTAGAAATAGAGCAGATATTAAACAGTAATGGCTTAAATGCCTCAATAATAAGGCATTAGGAAGGTATACACATGGCCAAAAAACTTTATTCTATTGGTGATGCTGCTAAAATAAGCAAAATAACAAAAAAGGCTTTGAGATTTTACGATGAACTTGATATTATCCGCCCCGATAAAATATTTGATAACAGATATAGGTATTATACTATAGAAACGCTGTTAATGATACCGGTGCTAAAATATTTTAAACAAATGGGGTTCACTTTGGCAGAGATACGTAATTTTATACACGACAGTAACTTGAGTAAAATGAGAGCCTTGTTTTTGAAAAAAATAGCCACTCTTGAAGAAGAAAAAAGGGAATGGCACAAAAGATATACCTCTGTTGTTGATTGGACTAACCTAATAGAAGAGGCGCAAATGGTTTTGGAAAACAATGCGACAGAAGTTAGTGTAAAGTTTAAGGAGGGGAGTAGTTATTTTTATATGAAGCAACCCTTTAAGCAAAACACGGTAGAAGCTATTATAAATATGGAATTTACCAACGAAATTGAAAACAACTGCAATGCCATTACAGGACCTGTCATAATCAAATACCCATCTCACAAAGATAGAACACAAGGGGATTGTGAAACCATGACAGTTATACAAAAAACCATATTTCCCCAAGAAAAATCTATGATGACTTTTGACGGCGGAATGTATTTGTGTTGCTATCACATTGGCTCATATGATGACATTGCCAGCACATACAAAAAAATGATCGAATGGTCAAACACTCATCGCTACAAATGCAGTGATGAGTGTTTTGAAAGATATGTGGTAGATTATTGGACCACAAAAAATCCTGACTGTTTTGTAACAGAGATTATGATTAATGTGTCGAAGTAACCCCAATCCCTTTGTCAAGGCAAATTTTTTCGGCTTGATATAGCAAATTAACTTTTCGTTCTCCCCTTTAAATTGGAAAAGTTAATTTGCTTTTTTTGATTCAACTAAGCTCCTCAAGTGTTTCTATAATGCGGGAGGCTCGTTGATAACCTATCCTAAACTACGGTTGAACAAAAGCCCCATATCTGCTATAATCGAAACAGAACAATCAAATAAAAACCCGAGCTTAGCTCGTGCAGAGCAGATTAGGAGAGAAAAGCATTTGCTAAATGAGAAATAGATAAAAAGCAAAGGAGAACGCAAATGAGCCAATCACAACCCAACCCAACCATGCTCTGTCCCATATGCAAACAACAAGCAGAGCTAAACACCCCATGCCCCACCTGCGGTTTTGAAAACAGAGTGTTTGCAATAAAAGAGGAGGCAAGCAACTGGCTACAAACTTTAGCAAAACACGTATATGAGCTACAGCGAAACCATAGCGAATTACAGCAAAGCCATGTACGCTTACACGAAGAGCACCAAGAAACAAAAAAGCAAATAGCAGCAATCATAAAACGGCTGGATGAAAAACCTAAAGTAGAAGAAAAACCCAAAGAGCCGCCGAAACCCAAGCCACATGCAGAACAAGTAGGAAAACCTATGCACTTTGGCGGTTACGATTGGCGTGTGCTTGATGTAGAAAACAACCAAGCATTACTTATTAGCGAAAAAGTGCTGGAAAAACGTCCATATAATGTTGAATATAAAGCCATAACGTGGGAGCAATGTAGCTTGCGTAAATATCTAAATAACGAATTTTATAATAGTCTTGGTGCAGAAAACTCGAAAATAGCACAGACACAAAACCCAAACACAAATAATCCTTGGTATGGCACAGCTGTAGGCAATCCAACGTCCGACAAAATTTTTTTACTAAGTATAGAAGAAGTCGTAAAATATTTTGGGGATAGCGATGATTTAAAAAACAAGCGGAGAAAAGATATTGATGGCAACTTGGATTCATCGGGCTATTGGTTATATGACGAGTACAACAATGCCCGTATGGCAAGAGATGACAGCGGAAAGGTGTGGTGGTGGTGGCTGCGGTCGCCCGGTAGCAGTAGCTATGATGCCGCATATGTCCGTGGCATCGGCAGCGTCCGCATCGATGGTGACCCTGTCAGCCTCGACTCCGGTGGTGTTCGTCCCGCTTTGTGGCTAAATCTGTAATTTGTTATAGCAAACGCCATTTAAAATCGGTTCAGACTACATCGGTTTAAATGGCGTTTGCTATGTTAAATTAACTTTTCGTTCCCCCCTTAGGAAAAGTGCTATAATTACAATATTTCATATTTCCCTAAAACCGCTAAAGTCATGCCTCGTCTCCTTTTTTGAGATCCTCCCATTGCATACGTGACATTAGCACTTTTCGGGGTTTGCTACCGTCCTCCGGGCCTATTATACCCTGCTCCTCAAGTGTTTCTATAATGCGGGAGGCTCGTTGATAACCTATCCTAAACTGACGCTGCAACATAGATGTAGATGCTTTTTCTTTTGTTATTACCAACTCCACCGCTTCCTCAAAAAACTCGTCTTTATCTTCTCCAACTGTAAGCGTTTTTTGAGAAGACGTTATGTTTTCTATCATTTCATTATCATATGTTTGTGGATTTCCGGCTTTCAAGAACGCCACGATACTCTCCACCTCTTTATCGGAAATAAACGCACCTTGTATACGCATTGGCTTACGTGTGCCGATAGGAGAGAACAGCATATCTCCTCTGCCCAAGAGCTTTTCTGCCCCAACACTATCCAAAATGGTGCGGGAATCTGTCCCACTACTAACAGAAAACGCCAATCGGCTAGGTACATTCGCCTTTATAAGCCCGGTTATAACATCTACAGACGGACGCTGGGTTGCGATAATAAGATGAATACCTGCCGCTCTTGCCATTTGTGCCAAGCGGCAAATACTGTCCTCTACCTCTCCCGGAGCAGCCATCATAAGATCCGCCAGTTCGTCGATTATAATAACAATTTGGGGCAGGGGTTCTTTCCCCTCTTGTTCTAAAGTGGAGTTATAGCTTTTTAAATCCCTTGTAGATGTGGTGGCAAAATGCTCGTAGCGCAGGAGCATTTCACGTACAGCCCAATTTAATGCCCCCGCAGCTTTTTTTGGGTCTGTTACAACAGGTATCAATAAATGAGGGATACCATTGTAAACACTTAGCTCCACCACTTTTGGATCTATCATTATCAGCTTAACTCTGTCAGGGGTGGCTTTGTATAATAGACTCACAATGAGGGTGTTTATACACACACTTTTACCGGAGCCGGTTGCACCGGCTATCAAAAGATGGGGCATTTTTGCTATGTCTGCAACCATTACCCCCCCAGCTATATCCTTTCCCAAAGCAAATGCCAACTTGGAGGGAAAGGATTTATAGTTGCTGCTTTCGATAAGCTCCCGAAAAGAAACTGCATCGGCTGTCTCGTTGGGGATTTCTATACCCACGGCAGACTTGCCCGGGATAGGGGCTTCTATACGGATGCCTTTTGCCGCAAGGTTAAGAGCCAAATCATCTGCAAGGGATGATATTTTGCTAACTTTTACTCCGGTACCCGGGGAAAGCTCGTAGCGAGTAACCGTGGGACCTTTACTTACTTCCATCACCTTAGCCACCACCCCGAAGTCCTTTAGGGTTTGCTCTAGCTTGCGAGTATTTTCATAAATTAGGGTTTTATTAAGGCTCTCATTCACATAGGGCGGCGGATTCAGCAACTCTATAGAGGGAAAAACATAGTCTATATTTGCACTGGGGGAGAAATCTTGAAACTCCGCTTGTTCGTGTTCCTCTAAAAGCTCGGGTTTTTCTTCGTTAAGAATTTTTATATCTAAAGCCTGCTCTTCCAACGGCTCCGGCAGTACATCCTCCGCTTGCTCCGGCTCCTGTTCTTTTTTCGTCTTTTGCAACGGTTTTATTAGTTTTAGCGGCTTTTCATCTTGCGGAGGTTCATTTTCAGATTCCCCAAACAAATAGAAATTGGGTCGCCCGGTCCTTTTTTTAGGGGTTTCCTCGCTTTCTCGTGCCAATTGGCTATTGGCAAGCAAAAGGCCTCCGTCTTTTTCCCAAGGGTCAGAAAAAGGGGCAGGTTCTTTATACGCCTTATCCTCGTAAGAATCTTCGTAAGAATCTTCCCTTGAGTTTTTTTCCGGACCTTTTTCAATTTTATTTTCAGCTTTGTGCAAAAGTCTTTTTTCTCTTCTTTGTTTCATTTTTGTTTGAACTCCACCGAGGGAGCTAACCAAGGATTTATTTGTCATTGCAATAACAATCGCAATAAATGTAACAAAAATTATTATGGTAGTGCCTATACTACCAAATATAGTACGCAGAAAATCGCCCAAAAAAGCTCCGACAGCACCTCCGTTGTTGTGTAAGAATATAACAAACAACAAAAAAAGAGCAGGCAACAACACAGCATACTTTCCAAATGGTTGTCTACGCAAACGGTTAAAGCAAAGAGCCACAATCCCAAAAGGAAAAACCAAAGCCCCAACCCCAAACAAGCCCCGTAGCAATCCATTCAAAAACTCACCAAAAGCACCGCCGCTGCCGGGTATAAAAACAGATATAACAAGATAAATGCTAAAGGCAATACCAACAATAGATATTATTTCTTTGTTGATTAGTCCATTTTTTTTCGCTTTTTTTCGCTTTTTTTGCGTTCTCATATTATTATAACTCCAGTCGTTTATTACACAAATTGTTTAGCACATTTTCGCTATGGGTAACAACTATCATAATGAATTTTTTCTCTTGTTGCAGAGCTTTAAGGTTCTCGATTATCTTTGTTTCTGTTTTTGAATCTAGCTCCGACGTAGGTTCATCCAGTATAAGCACATCGTAGTCACAAGCAATGGCTCTAGCTAAACCAATTCGCTGCCGCTCGCCACCAGAAAGACCAAATGCCTGTTCATCCATAGAAAAATGACCCATCATGCTAATTTCTGCACTTTCCCTAATTTTCTTTTCGGGATATTTTTTGCCAAAACTAATGTTTTCTTGTAGTGTGGCATCAAAAACAAAGACTTGTTGGGTCAGTACAGCAATACGATCTATATAGCTGTGCCAGTCTATGGTTGTGTGGTTTTTGCCGTTTACCAAAATCTCTCCTTGAGTTGGATCTACCTGCCGTTTTAAAAGGCGCAGTAGCGTACTTTTGCCTGTGCCGGAAGTGCCGATAACAGCAACAGAATCTCCTCGAACCAGCTCCATATTAATATTACTAAGAACCGCTTCCTCTGTGTCGGGGTAACGAAAGCCAAGGTTTTTGAAACCTAACTGCTCTATATGTTCTATTTTTTCTAGCTCGGTTTTTGGGCGAACCTCTTTTGTTATTAATTCTTCCAATCTTTCTGCTACAGCTTTTGCAGTTTGCCCCTCTATGTTAAAGTTGGATAGGTTTCGTATGGGTTCGCTGAGGCGGGGCAAAAATAAATAAAACGCAACAACGCCCCCAACGGTAATTCTTTCGATGGACAGAAAAAATATTCCCGAAAGCACGGCAAAAGCTGTCATTATGCCTATCAAACTAGTGGTAGCGGATGTTGTTAGGGATTGGAAAAGTTTTAAGCGTATTAGCAATTTTTCGTACTTGTCCACAGATTTTTCAAATCGGTGGGCAAAAAAATCTTCTACAGTGTAAAGCTGTATTGTATTGATACCCATCAGTGTTTCGTTTGCTGTATTCATAAGTGCAGAAAAGCCTTTCCTCTCTTTGATAGAGCTTTTTTTCAAAAACTTGTTAATATAGGCACATACAGCAAAAAAAACTACAGAAAATATCATAGCGGCAACAGTCATATACACATCCATGTGGTACAAAAACACCAAAATAACGGTAATGTGCATAAAATTCAAAAGAATAGTGGGCATGGCAGCTATTTTGTTTTGGGTGTACAGATAAGCATCGTTTATAACTTTGTTGTTAATATCACCAATGGGATGGTCTATGAAAAACCTATAGTTTTTGTGGAGTACATTTTCAAACAAGTAGCTACGAACCATACCCGCCCCTTTGTTTATCATGTTGTTCCAAGCCAGGCTTTGAGACCAGTCCAGAAAAAAACCAAGCACCAAAACCCCTATTAAAGAGCCTATTATAAAATAAGCTCTGTGACCACCATAATAAGTTATATCGTCTATTAAAATCCCCATAAGATATGGTGGAACAAGACCCATTAATATACTCACGGCACTCAAAAAAAGAGTTAAATAGCGTAGTTTGTATATTGGTGTAAGCACTTTTTGTATTTCTTGATAGAACATTATTAAACCTCTATTATTTCTATTTCTTCTATTGTAGATGCTAGCAATTTATCTAATTCTTCTTGCAAAGCGCTCTCTATTTTCTCTAATAAAGATAGGCGTGGTTTTGTTGTCGGATGCTTTGCTACAAATATTGTACAACAATCTTCATAGGGAAGCACAGATATTGGATATGTTTCTATTTCATTAGCAATATTTATAATATCCTGTTTGTCGTATGTGGCTAGGGGACGTATAATTGGCAATCCAATCCCTACAGCATCTATTGCGGCAATACTGTGTATTGTTTGGCTTGCCACTTGACCTATACTGTCCCCCATAACAATTGCTTGGGCATCGATGTCTTTTGCGGTGTGGGCGGCAATGCGTAACATATACCGCTTCAAAAAGATAGTAAGATTATCTTTTGGAGCATTATTATACAAAAATAATTGCAGTGATGTAAAGTTTACAACATGAAGCCGTACATAACCTGTGTAAAACTTTAGCCTTTCGCAAAGATCTATAACTTTTTGCTTGGCGTGCTCGCTTGTATATGGCGGAGAATGAAAATATATTGCTTCTATCTCTACACCTCGGCGAGCAGTCAAAAAAGCTGCCACCGGGCTGTCTATCCCTCCGGATAGTAGCACAAGAGCTTTGCCTCCTACATGTGGCATACCACCAACACCTTTTATTATTTTTGAGTATATATATACATTGTTGCGTAATTCTATATGTAAATTAACCTGAGGATTTATAACATCAACTGTTGCTTCTGTTATGTTTTGGGCAATATAACCCCCAACCTCTGCAGAAATTTCTATGGAGGTAAGAGGGTAGTTTTTGTTAGATCTTTTCGTTAGCACTTTAAATGTATAGTTGCCTGTGTAATTGTTGCGAAGATATTCGGTAGCGGCTTGTTTTAGGGTTTCTATATCGTGACATGTTTTTATCTCACAAGGACAAACATATGTAACCCCAATTATGTTTTTTACCAATGGCACAAGTCGGTCATAATCCATTTGGTTTCTTGCTTCTATTAATAATCGACCTTGCTCCTTTTTTACTTTATGATTTTCCGTTATAACAGATACTTTTTGAGCAATTGTGTCCATTAATCTGTTTTCAAAAATATGGCGGTTTTTTCCACGTAAAGCTATTTCGCCATATTTCACTAAAAGTCCTTGCATTTTTTTGTTCCCCCATGGGTTTATTTCTGTTTTTCTATTTTTCTATTTTTCGATTTTCCTATTTTCCTTTTGTTTTGCTTGCCACGCATCCAAAATTTCTTTTAAAACATGTTTCTCCAGATGATTATAACTTTTCTTTTTAAGTTGGCATATCCGCATTTGCCATGGTATAGGGTCTGTGAAGGGTATTTGCACAATATCGGGTATATTAAAAAGATCTGCTACAGGTGATGGCAACACTGTTATAATCTCGGTATTTTTAACAGAAAGAAGTAGCAGATCCCAACAAGACGACATAAAAACGATTTTTGGGCGCAAGTTATATAACTTAAATTTTTCCAACAATTGGTGATGGATTAAAAATGTGCTATTAAAAATCGCCATGGACTTTTCTTCAAGATCTGCCCAGTTAAGGTACTCATTGTTTGCCAGTGGATTTTTTGAACACATAAAAGCAGTCAGCTCGCTGTTGTTGAAGGCGTATTCGTTTATGCTTTGACTAATATCGGTTGGGTGCAACAACATAGCAAAATCCAAATCTTTTGACAGAAGCTGTTTACGAAGTTCATAGGCTCCTTGTTCCACGATAGTGAATTTTATATCGGAGTTATTCAATATTATTTTTGGCAAAATATCAGAAAATATTACACTCAAAACAAGGGGAGGAATACCTATACTAACCTCGCCCTTGTATTTTGGGGTATTTGCCTGCATTTCACTTATCATATTTATATAGCCTTCGATAAGTTCCAAAGAGTTTTTGTAAAAAACTTCACCAGCTGTTGTAAGCCCTATTAATCTATTTTTTTGTCTTTTAAAAAGCTGAACATTGCTCTGTATTTCAAAATTTTTTATTATGGAGCTAAGGGCGGGTTGGGATATATTAATTTTGCGAGCCGCAACCGATAAGTTGCAGTTGCACTTAACAATCTCCACAAAATATTCCAAATGCTTAATATCCATAGTCTATCTCCAAGCAGGATACGGAAATAGCTGTATCCCTATTTAGTGACCGCCAAAAGTTTGTCTATCATATCTGTTCTTTCCCATGGTAAGTCTATATCGGGTCTGCCGAAGTGGCCGTATGCACTGGTTTGTCTGAAAATAGGAGCTTTTAAACCCAAATGCTTTATAATTGCCCAAGGACGCATGTCAAACACGGCCAAAACTGCTTTTTCCAGTTTTTCGTCGCTTATTTTCCCTGTGCCTTCTGTGCGGACAGATACAGAAAGAGGGTTAGCCACACCTATTGCATAAGCCAACTCTACCTCACATCTTGTGGCAAGTTTTGCGGCCACAATATTTTTGGCGATATACCGTGCCATATATGAAGCAGAGCGGTCAACCTTTGTTCCGTCTTTGCCGGAAAAAGCACCGCCACCATGGCGCACATAACCTCCGTATGTGTCTACAATAATTTTGCGTCCCGTAAGACCGCAATCTCCTTGGGGACCACCAATTACAAACCGACCCGTTGGGTTCACAAAATATTTTGTGTTTTGTAATAAATTAGCGGGAATAACTGCCTCTATAACGTGCTTTTTAATGTCTGTCTCTATTTGTAGCTGTTCAATTTCATTTTTGTGCTGGGTACTTACCACTACAGTTTTTACTGCGATCGGCTTACCGTCGTTGTATTCTATCGTAACCTGTGCCTTGCCGTCCGGGCGAAGATAAGGGAGTTCGCCGCTTTTGCGCAAAACCGCTAACTGCCGAGTCAGCCTGTGAGCGAGGCTTATGGGTAGCGGCATTAACTCTTCTGTCTCTGTACATGCAAACCCATACATCATGCCCTGATCTCCGGCTCCCAAATCTTCTTCTTTAGAATCCCGCACTTCCAGTGCACTATCCACTCCCTGGGCAATATCGGGTGATTGTGGTTTAATAGCAATTAAAACACCACAACTTTGATAATCGAAACCCGTATCTGCGTCATCATAGCCAATTTTTTTTATTGTTTTCCTTACGATAGATTCTATGTCTACATAGCTTTTTGTACGAACCTCTCCGGCAACAACCACAAGACCCGTCGTAACCAAAGTATCGCAAGCCACACGGCTATCCGGATCGTCTTTTAACATTGCATCCAGCACAGCATCAGAAATTGCGTCGCATATTTTGTCCGGGTGTCCTTCTGTAACAGATTCAGATGTAAAAATTTTTCTCATATTTGTGTAATTCTCCCTATATTGCGTGAGTAGCACGCTCTAATATAAAGACACCGGAGGAGCAGGCTCAAGCCGCTCAAGCCCACTCCTTGTGTCACTTTTTTCCTTATTTCTTA
This sequence comes from Defluviitaleaceae bacterium, assembly GCA_009778165.1. Classification (GTDB taxonomy): domain Bacteria; phylum Bacillota; class Clostridia; order Lachnospirales; family UBA5962; genus WRKF01. The sequence continues at coordinate 3,967 of WRKF01000168.1, read as the reverse complement.
TTTCACAGTATATATCAAAACTTAAAGTTTGCTGTAATCTGTTTCCTTGTGTTTTGCGTAGTTTGCTTCGGCAGCTTCCCAGTTTACCACATTAAAGAAGTTGTCGATATATTCCGGGCGGCGGTTTTGGCGCAACAGATAGTAGGCATGTTCCCAAACGTCTATATTAAGAACGGGGGTAAGGTTTTCCTCTATCTTTGTGTCTTGGTTCGGCGTTTTGGCAACGGTTAGCTTACCATCTTTGTCTGCTAACAGCCACGCCCATCCGGAGCCAAACTGTGTAAGCCCTGCTTGTTTTAGTGCAGCTTTTAGTTCATCCATGCTGTAGTCTTTCTCAATCGCTTTTTTTAGCGGACCATCACCAAGGGGCTTGCCGCCTTTTGTAAGAATGCTAAAATATAGGTTATGGTTAAAAACACCACCACCGTTGTTGCGGACAGGAGCTTGCAACTCTTCCGGCAAAGATTTTAGGTTGTAGAGTAATTTTTCTAAAGACCAGCTATGGTAGTTTGGATGGTTTTCCAGCGCTTTGTTTAAATTGTCTACATATGTTTGAACGTGTTTGCCGTGGTGTATCTCCATTGTTTGTTTGTCTATCTGTGGTTCTAGGGAGTCGCTGGGGTATGGTAGCGGTAGCAACTCAAATGGGTAAGAGTTTTTCATGGTTAATACCTCCTCATAATAAAAACAGCAATTTTTTTTATAATAAATTTTGTTAATTGCTCAATCACTATATTACCACAAAAATAGACATAAAGGCAAATATTTTGTAGAAGTGTTATATACCGCTTTTTTCCCTTGTTTTGTCTATGGTATCTGTTGTATAATGTAATTATAGTAATAATTATTATGGCGATTCCGCTTAGTGCAGTCCTTTTTAAATATTATTAGTGGAATTACTTCCTTAATTCGGTAGCTTCAAAATTCATAAAGTCAGCCATAGAGTCAGCTATAGAGTCACACATAGAGTCTTCGTTAGTTCGCATCAGAAACGCTTGAATTTACAGCAAAATCGCACCAAAAACTCCCTTAATACGCCATTTATAGGTGTGATAGGTGTAGTAATTTAACTTAAAAATCGGCAAGCGATTTTAAGAATTTATTCTCAATAATGAATCGAAATTACTCAATATTTATTTAACGCTAATGATAGAAATACTTCTTAAAATATTATAGAAAATATAGAAAATTTTGAAATTCCAAAAAAAGATACTTGCTATCAAAATATAGCCGCTCATCAGTACACACCAAAATGCCGATTCCTAATCGGCATTTTGGTTGACTTATATCAAATTTTATTTGTTATTTTCGTCATTATCAATCCGTAACAGACCAAATTTTTTAAGAACACTTTGTTTGAAATGATATAAAACATCAATCTTGTTGGTTTGCGGGTCAGCGTATCTAGCTGTTCCGTTAATGTTTTCAAAAATGAAAACATAAGTGCCGATGCTCTGCCATTGAGTACGCCATTCTATATCGCTTCAACTAGTTCCTGATTTGCTACATAGGCATACTCAACCTCACCTACACGGCGTACACTGGCTATATCTTTCAGGTATAGCCCGTCATAATCCCAATTCTCAATATCGGTAAATAAACAAGCCAAATCATCCTCGCCATCGTTAACCCCTACAGGTATAGCTGTAAATGTTTCATTATCGGTTGTTACTATTTCCAAACGCTCCTCGTTTATTGTTGCTATCTCGAGTAATGAGTGTAAATCACCTAAAAACATACTATCTACCTCCTTTTGTTTTTTGGGTACACGGGGAATACATGAACCCCTGTACTGGAGTATTGTATTTGAAAAGTGTTAACGTCCAAATATCTTTGTGTTTCACGAAGCCAAGTTTTGCCGACAATGCTATCGGCTACAATAGTTTCTCGGGGGTATATCTGCCCTTTCAACAGTGCAATACTCCCGGTCCCCTTATACTTATCAATAAGGGTTTGAGCGTCAACTTCTAATATCGCGGGTTCATTTCTAGAGTCTTCCCTTTTTATCTGCTCCCGCTTCTGTTCAAACTCCCTTGTACCTTGTATATGCTTGTTTTGTCTGCCTTGCACAACTCTTGACGGATACGTTCCATCAAGTATCTTTTGTCTTTCTATTTCGATTTCCATGGTTTCTTCTCGCAACTGGTTTTGAGCATGTGTCTCGTCCCATACTTGCTCTACAGCCCCATTATAGCCCACATCAAAAAAAAGATACTCGCTATCAAAATATAGCTACTCATCAATTTGCAATGAAAGCATGAGTACCGCCGCTCTGCCATTGAGTGTGCTGTTCTATATCGCTTCAACCAATTCCTGTTTTGCTACATAGGCATACTCAACCTCACCAACACGGCGTACACGGGCTATATCTTTGAGATACAATCCATCGTATTGCCGATTCCCTATATCATAAAAATAACAAGCCAAGTCGTCATCGCCGTCACATATACCCTTAGGTATGCCTGTAAATATTTCACTATCAGTTGTTACTATTTCTAAACGTTCCTTGTTTATTGTTGCACGTTCTAGTAATAAACATAAATTAGTTAATATCAAGATTACCATCTCCTTTTTTGGGGTGTACAGGATGTGCATGAACACCCGTTTTTGAATAATGTATTCTAAATGCATCCGTATCCATGTATTTTTGCCTATCACGTAGCCAAGTTTTACCAATAATTTCGTCGGCTATGATATTTTCCTTCGGATACGTTCGACCTTTTAGTATCTCTATATCCCCAGTCCCCTTGTACTTATCAACAAGGGCTTGAGCGTCAACTTCTAATATTGAGGGCTGACCAGTTGGGTCTGTTCTCTTCATTTGCTCCCGCTTCTGCTCAAACTCCCTTGTACCTTGTATGTGCTTGTTTTGTCTGCCTTGCACAACTCTTGATGGATACGTTCCATCAAGTATCTTTTGTCTTTCTCTTTCGATTTCCATGGCTTCTTCTCACAAACGGGTTTCAGCCTGTGCTTCGCCCCACACTTACTCTACAACCCTATTATAACCCGCATCTGTGTCATTTGCAATCTATGGACTATAGAAAATAATGTTTTCAGCAATGAAAACATAAGTACCGCCGCTCTGCCATCGAGTGTGCTGTTCTATATCGCTTCAACTAGCTCCTGTTTTGCTACATAGGCATACTCAACCTCACCAACACGGCGTACACTGGCTATATCTTTGAGGTATAGCAAAGAATAAGGCCAATCACCCGTTTCTCTAAAAGTGCAAGATAAGTAATCTTCACCATCGTCAACCCCTACCGGTCTAGCGGTAAACATTTCGTTGTCGTTGGTTACTATTTCCAAACGTTCTTTGTTTATTGTTGCGTCTTCTAGTAGTATACGCAAACTAGTTAATATCAAAACTACCACCTCACTTATCTTTAGGGTATACAGGAAATATATGAACACCTGTACTGGAATAGTGTATTTGAAAAGTGCTAACGTCCATGTATCTTTGTGTTTTACTGAGCCAAGTTTTGCCGACAATGCTATCGGCTATAATTGTTTCCCGGGGGTATGCCTGGCCTTTTCTCAGTTCGACATCCCCAGTTCCCTTGTATCTATCAACAAGAGCTTGAGCGTCAACTTCTAATATAGCGGGTTCGCCGGTCGGGTCTTCCCTTTTTATCTGCTCCCGCTTCTGTTCAAACTCCCTTGTGCCTTGTATATGCTTATTTTGTCTACCTTGCACAACTCTTGAAGGATACGTTCCATCAAGTATCTTTTGTCTTTCTCTTTCGATTTCCATGGCTTCTTCTCGCAACTGGTTTTCTGCGTGTGCTTTCATCCCATACTTGCTCTACAGCCCCATTATAACCCACATCTGTGTCATTTGCAACCTATGAACTGTAGAAAAAACGGAAATCAATTTTCAAAATTCCAAAAATATGCTAAAATAGTTATATGGATAAAATCACAAGTATAGCTGAACATTTTTCAAGCCTTGAGACCACCAAAG